>CAKARF010000055.1 GCA_916720465.1 uncultured Atopobium sp.
CGGCCATAAACTTCTGGCGAGTCTCGTCAGTATGGTCAACTTCAACTCCCCCGCCTTTTTTAGCGTATACGACAAGCGACTTGGCAAACATACTAGATTCTCGGTTTGCAGCCATAACGTATTGACGCAGGTTTTTGGGCTCAAAACCAAAGTGGCGAAGCTCGCTACAAAGACGGATGAGCGTAAGGTCCTTACCGTCTACAAGATCTCTACCATGAGGAGAGCGCTTTAAGGTAATAACGCCTGCCTCGGAAAGCTGGCGTACAAAGCCTACAGAGCATCCCACTATATCTGGAATGCGATCAATAGCGTGATATTTCTGAACAACCTCAGGGTCATCCACAGGCACCACAATGGCATCAGCATGTGTGGCGCCAAGAATTGCCTGAGATACTTGCTTTCCATCAAGCTGAGGTTGAGCCTGGCGAGAAAAACTTTGAGCTTCAGGTGTAGCCTGAGCATCAGGTACGCTAGCCTCATCAGACTGAACCTGGACCTGTTGTTCAGCTTCAGGGTTTTTATCTTGTCTATCAAGCTCTTCTTTAATAACTGAGAGCGGCATAAAACGGCTTTTCTGCAGATACAGAATAGTCTCAAGACGCTTAACATCTTTCTGGGAATACAGACGATAACCACCAGTAGTTCTGGTGGGAGTAAGTAAGCCCTCATCCTGCAGGTATCTAACTTTAGAAACACTCAAGTCAGGATAGAGAGTCTGTAATTTCTTGACTACTTTACCAATGGTAAGAAAGCCTGAATCAGCCATAAAGCTATCCTTTAACCTTAAGCTGAAACTCTACTGGTGTGGAAAACCATACGGAAGGTGCCAATCTGAATGGTTGAACCATCACGCAGGGTAGCCTTGTTGATAATGGCGCCATCAACCCAGGTACCATTGAGAGAATCAAGGTCCTCAATAGTTGCGTAACCAAGCGCAAGATTTGAAAGGTCAATAGTGGCATGATTTCTAGAAACTGTCATGTCATTCAAGAAAACGCTGCTCTTTGGGTCTCTACCAAGAGAAATCTGTGGGAGATTGAGCTCAAAAGTTTGACCAGTCTGTGGTCCCTTAACAATAGTAAGGACAGGATGAGCTGGCTTTTGTTGAGCCATAAGATCTGGAACCGTAGCGTCAGCTGATGGCATGCGGAAAATCTCTGTTGAGTCTGGTGACTGCTGTTTGATGTCGTCAGTTGACATGGTTTCTCCTTAATTTGGTTACATCATAATAATAACGCTTAACGACACGCAATGCAGTCCATTTCGATGAGCGCACCAAGTGGCAACGCAGAAACTTCAACAACTGCTCGACCAGGTGCAGGAAGAACAAAGTACTGCCTATATATCTCATTTACCTTTGGCAAATCGTTGATATCAGCAAGGTAGATAGTTGTCTGAGCTACATCAGAAAGCGTGCAGCCTGCCTCTGCCAGAATTGACTGAGCAAGATGGATGACACGTGTAGTCTGTTCTTCAATTCCACCGTCAATAAGCTTCTTTGGGTCTTCTGCAGAAACCGCAATTTGCCCAGTTACAAAGACTAATCTTCCCGCGGTAGTACCCTGCGAGTATGGTCCCATTGGAGTTGGAACACCTACTGCATTAATTGCATATTTCATAGAAGATCTCCCCTTGCACCAATGAAATCAGCAGAGGTTCTAAGCAAACCCCAACCTTCAAGTTTATCTTTAGCTAATACTACTTTAGTGTTAGTTGCAAGTTCTGAAAACCATGGAAGATATGATTTAAGTCCTTCAATGAGCTGCTTATGTCCAAGAGGATGAACCATCTCAAAAGAGAGCAGGCTCCTAAAAAGAATTACCGTATGTACTGGTGGAACCATAACCAGATATGCGGGAACTTTCTTGGTTGAAACATTGGCTACAAGAGCTGGGATTGTCTGGTCAAGCATAAGGTTACATAGTTTAGAGTCCTCTGGGAGTTGTTGTTCTCCCAGGTAATCCATGAGCACCTTTTTTGCCTTTTTACCAGCAAGAAGAAGTGGCGTGAGTAGCGGAGTTGCATCGTCTAACGACACCTCAGCATAAGGAGCTACACCGTTTTGCTCGACAGAAGCAATGATAGAAAGCCACTCTTCCAGGACAAGTGAGCGCTCAGAAGCGTCAAGTACCACGTACTCGTTTTGCCCAGATCTGGCGAGAAGACCAATGGAAGACAAAGATCCGTCTCCTGTCAGAGCGCATTCAAATGAGGTCTCTCCCACCTCAAGCTGTTTACCTGCAAAGACAGCTTCAACAAAATTTTGAGCCACCGCTCCACTTACCAGCGTGTAGCTGATACCGCTCAGGTCAACAAGAGCGCAGTCCTTTAGAGCCTCCTCAAGGGGTTTCTCGCCATAGAAAGATTGGGCTAAGTTAAAGCCTTCAGTTGAGGTTGAGAATTGTGCTCCAAGATACTCAAGCTCGGTATGAAGGATAGAGCGTTTCTGCTCAGACATTAGTTTCTCCCAAAGAGATACGGAGCAACCGAATACAGGTCAAAGAGGTTGTAGGCAGGAATAGTCCAAAGCGTAAGGTGCGCCTGCGTCATGGTGGTGCCTACCTGTGCGGAATCCTGAGACCAGTCAGTTGAAGAAACTAGCTGATTGTTGGATACAGGATAGTTAGGTGAAAGCATAGACGTCTGGTAGGTAAAGTCTTTAGATCCAGGCCAAGCCATATACGTGGTAGAAGTTGATGGCTTAACTACTGCAGAGAGTAAGAAGTTGTCCTCGCTCGTGCGAATCTGAACAATTTGATCAGCGCGTTGAACACTCACGCGATTGTAATTGCGATAAGCCCAGTTCATCAGAATGGCTGTATCGTCAAAACGGCCTTGTGTGGTCTCACAGCCAAGTACGCAGGTATACAGCGTAATATTTCCGCGTTTGGAAGCTCCCAAGAAGGCTGTACCAGAGTCCTCTGCACCTGTTTTAATGCCGAGAAGACCTCGGTAGGTGTCCATAAGGTCATCGGTTGAGTGGAACGTACGCTGCTCCCCTCCTACCGTTGTGGTGTAAGACCTGGTGTGCACTGCACTTGCGATGAGTGGATAATGCTCGCGCGCATAGCGGCCCATCAGAGCAAGGTCTCGCGCCGTTGAATAGTGACCATCAGCATCGAGGCCATGTGGGTTCTGAAATTGCGTGTGAGTCATGCCAATTTCAGCAGCTTTCTTATTCATCTGATCAACAAAAGCCTGCTGAGAGCCAGATACGTTGATAGCAATGTTATAAGCCGCATCGTTTGCCGAATACACCAGCATCATCATAATGAGCTGTCTAAGTGTTGGAGTATCTTCTGAAGTTAAACCCGCAACCTGAGAGCCTTCTTCAAGATCTGGAACGGTAATCTTGCAGGGTTCATCAAGATTGACGCCCGAATCAAGTGCAACAATTGCCGTCATAACCTTGGTAATGGATGCCATAGGAAGCTCTTGATCTGGATTTTTGCTCCAGAGAACGTTTCCTTGAGCATCAGTAACAATGGCAGTAGTTGCCTCGGTAAGTTTTGGCTCATCCGTTACAGAAGACTTGTTAGAAGAGGTATTTTCTGCCAAAACCGTAGTTGCCGGAGCAAAAGGAGCAGCTAAAACAAAAACAAGCAGCAAGCTAACAAGAAAAGCCAGCGTCTTATGAGAGAGCTGGCGCAAAGAAACATGGTTGTGCTTAAGGAAAGTCATAAACAACCTAACTTATGCTTGAGTGTTTTTACTATCTTTAACTATTTTAGCCGCTTCACCAGTATAAACAACTGCAGTAATTGCCGAGAAAACAATTCCTATATATACAAAGAAGATACCCAGTGCGCTGCTCTCGGAGTTAAGACCTGGAAGCCAGCTGACATTGACCAGACCAAGACCAGATACAACTGGAATGCCTAGAAGAAGCAGGCTAAAACCAGTCATCAAAAAGGCAGTTGCAGCTTTACCTACAAAGACAACATCAATAGGACGCCTGCGGAATTTACGAACAGCAAGAGCGCCAAGAGTAAGGTAAATGTCTCGGCCAATAACAAACAGCGGGATCCAGAGAGGAAGCTCTCCAATAATCAAAAGGCCAAGAACGCCTGTGATAAGAAGGACTCGGTCCATGATAGGATCCATGATTTTTCCCAGCCAGCTTACGGTTTGTGTTCTACGAGCAATCTGGCCGTCAAGGAAGTCAGTAACAGCTGCAGTTACATAACAGCCAAGCGCTACCCAACGATTTCCACCTGTCGAGAAGAGCACAAGAAAGACAATCGTAAGAATCAATCTGCAAAAAGTAATGACGTTTGCAACAGTAAAAATAGCGTTAGAAGGGTTGTTAGAACTACCAACTGGATCAGTAATAGTTCCTTCTGCCTGCGCCTTTGCTGCATCGGCGTCTGCTGCTTCTTTAATTTGGGATGCTACTTGATTAGCTAGCTGCTGCCTAGTTTGCAACGTTTCACTCCCCTTTTTGTAGAACATAACATGCGTCTATTTTAACGTAAGTTGCGCGATAGCAAATTATTGGCACATTTGTTTAACAAAGGACACAAGAACGCGGACGCCCTGAGCATACACGCGTTTCTCGATACGCTCATCAATGCCATGAACGCCGTTTGCCTCATCTTCTGGCGTTGGCCTAAAGGGACAAATGCGCAGAATAGAATCGCAAATTCCCTCGTAGCGGACAGAATCGGTGCCACCACACACAAAGGACGGAACAAAGGTAACGCCTGGATGGCAGTGCTCCATAATGGCTTTGAGCTCTTGATAGCCAGCACCAGCTGGAGAATCAATTCTTCCCGCAGGAGTGGAATGCAAAGCCTCAACCTCAATGGAAGGGTCAACCTGGGCTACCACCTGTGTAATGTGTTCAACGGTTTTTTCAACACTCACACCAGGGAGCAGCCTAATGTTGATGGTTGCGCTGACATTACCAGGCATAACGTTAGCCGCACTACTTGAACCCTCGAGCATGTTGAAAGCGTACGTGGTGGTTACAAACGGATAAAGTTCCTTGATCTGAGCTGCGGCAAGAGCAATCTTATCTGCATTGATATCTACGTCATGTACCAGCGAAGCAAAAGGCTCCTCGGTGATTTCTGGCGCAAGAACCTTGAAAGTTTCTTTAACAATGTCATTAAGCTCAGGTTGAGGTTTAGCCTTAGAAAGAGCGGCAAGCGCGCAGCTCAAATGCTCAAGCGAAGTTCCACCAAACGGATTAGATGAATGTCCGCCGTGACCAGTCGCAGTAAGCTTAACGTTCAAGAAGCCCTTTTGCGAGATGCAGATGTCGGCTACGGTAGCCTCAGGCGCACCGTAAGCGCTGCCATCAAAAAACGTAGTGGTGCCCTCGTCCAGGAGACAAGCTGCACGCATTTCTCGCGAGGCCATGACCTCCGCAAGCTTGGTGGCGCCGTGACTCAAGACCTCCTCATCCTCGCCAAATGCCAGGTAGATAGAGCGCCTTGGCGAGAAGCCCTGTGAAAGCAGATACTCAAGTGCTTCAAGCTCACCCATGAGCATGTCTTTGATATCAAGCGCGCCACGTCCCCAAATGTAGGTGTCATCGACATCTCCACCAAAGGGATCGTGCGTCCATGCGTCTTCTGTACCAGGCACAACAGGAACAACATCCTGGTGAGCAATAAGCATAAGAGCTGGAAGCTCTTGATTGGATCCTGGAATCTCAATGAGGAGCGAGTGGCCTACCACTTCAACGTTAGAGGCTGCGGTCATAACATACGGAAAGCTATCAACAATGTGCTGTTGAAGACCGCCAAACTGAGACCAATCGGTTGTCTCTGCGTTGGTATACACCGTCTTAAAAGATAGCGCCTTTGCAAGTCTCTCAGACATTGCCTCTATGTTGAGCTCTGGATATTCATCCTCGTGAGCAAAGTGGTCGTAAATATTCATGGACCTCTACTAATCTCGTAGTTTTAAGTTAATAACGTAATAATAACGGCAATTTTTATGCGTTTCTCTACTCTTGCTGGTAGAATTAACAAAACACTCATTTAGCACACGAATCTTGGGAGCCCTGATGATTAAGCTTGTTCTTTCCGATATGGACCAAACGTTAAAACCCGCTGACACTCCGGCTATTTCAGAAAGAACTCATCAGGCAATTAATAATCTTAAAGCCGCAGGTATTGCGTTTGGACTTTCTACCGGAAG
>CAKARF010000056.1 GCA_916720465.1 uncultured Atopobium sp.
TTGACTCGCCACCGTGAGGGGATTGACGAGTAATGATTCCGGGATCTAAGGGCAGACATCCAAGTTTTAAGCGCGGCCTTCTTTTTGCGCTCCAAGGTTCTCGTCAGGCGTTTGCTCAAGAGGCAAACCTGCGTCGTATGGCCGTTGCTGCTGCAGTAACCGTGGTGGTGGGATTGTTTGTTGGTTTAGATGCTGTGAGCTGGGCACTTGTTCTTGCTTGTATTGGTGCGGTTTTAACTACAGAACTTCTCAACACAGCAATAGAAACCGTGGTAGATCTGGTTTCTCCAGAGTTTCACCCCATGGCTGGTAAAGCTAAAGATATTGCGGCAGCTGCCTCATGCTGCATCAGCATCACCGCAGCTCTTATAGGACTTTTGATTTTCTCGCGTGCAATTTTTCATTGGTAAGTTGGAGGACATATGACCGCCAATTCAGTTTCTGAAAACACTACATCTGAGGCCACTCCATTTAGGAGCGGTTTTGTTGCTTTAGTTGGTCGTCCAAGTGTTGGTAAGTCCACGCTGTTAAACGCATGTATGGGCCAGAAGGTGGCCATTGCAAGCCCTGTTGCCCAGACAACTCGACGTCGCTTCAGGGCAGTGGTAAACGGTGAGAACTCTCAGCTGGTCATTGTAGATACTCCAGGCCTCCACAAGCCCAAAGACGCTCTTGGAAAAGAACTCAACAAGGCAGCGCTCGGAGAGCTTAATGATGCTGATGTCATTGCTTTTTTGATTGATGCTACTAAGCCTGTTGGTCGTGGAGATGAATGGGTTGCCAATCATGTTGAGCAGGCGCATGCTGCCTTTAAGCTGCTGGTTATTACCAAGGCTGACATTGCAACTCCAGAGCAAGTAACAGAGCAGCTTGAGTCCGCACAGGCTCTTGCGCACTTTGATGACGTGCTTGTTGTTTCTGCTCCAGAAGACTTCAATATCCAGGCATTTATTGCGCTTGTGTCAGAGCATCTTCCTGAGGGTCCTATGTGGTTCCCAGAGGATATGGAGACTGACGCATTGCCAGAAGACCTGGTAGCAGAGTTTGTCCGCGAGAAGCTTTTGTTGAATCTTCGTCAAGAAGTTCCCCATTCCGTTGCCGTTATTTGTGATTCCTATGAGGTAGCAACGGACGGACATTTATCTATTTCTGCTACCATTTTGGTTGAGCGAGAAGGACAAAAGGGCATCGTAGTTGGCCAAGGCGGCTTCATGATTAAACGCGTTGGCGTCGAGGCTAGAAAAGACCTGGAGAAACTGTTTGGTCGCAAGGTTTATCTTGACCTGCAGGTGCGCGTTCAGCCTCTCTGGAGACGTGATGCCAACGAGATTAAGCGCCTGGGCTATTCAACTGAGGATTAGTTGTGCCTGGTAGAAAGAGCGCGCGTCTTAAAGCGATTGTGCTTGATAGAACAAAACTTGCCGAGCAAGACCTCATTTTAACCATGCTCTCCGATTCGGGAGAAGAGCGTCGTGCTGTTGCCAAGGGCGCTAGAAAGCCAGGTGGCCGCTTTGCCGCCCGCGTTGAACTGTTTTGCGAGCTAGACGTGCTGCTGGCAGAAGGTCGCTCGCTTGACATCTTGTCCGAGGCAACCTTGCTTGAGCCGCACGCATCACTTCGCGGAGATCTTTCTAAGGTAGCAGCTGCGTCAGCTATCTGTGAAGTTGCACGTCTTTCGTGTATCGACGGCGTCGAAGACGCGTTTCTCTATCCACTGCTCTCTCGCGCTCTCAGAGCCTGCGAAGAAGTAGCTGACGAGAAACACTTAGATCTTGTTGTCGCTGCTTATGTGTTTAAGGTTTTGGCACATGAAGGCTGGCGCCCTGAGTTGGAATCGTGCATTGCCTGTGGAGATGAAGCTCTGACGTATTTCTCGCCAGCTGCTGGTGGCGCATTGTGTGGAAGTTGTGCGCATGAGATTGAGGGAGCTATTGAGGTAACTCCACTTGAGCTCTCGTGGTTGTCGTCGCTTCTGAAACTTACCTTTGACCAGCTTGTTGTTGCTGAGATTGCTCCAGAGACTGCGCTCTTTTTGCTTACAAGCGCACATATTTGGGCAGCCACACATCTTGAAGCACGCCTCAAAGCATTTGAATTTCTACTCAGTATCTAGTTGAAGTGGATTTTTACTAGCAAAGTCCACCAGTAACTGGTATCCTTTTGTAGGTTATTTCCTTGTTCTTAGGGGCTAGTCACTGCCGGCTACCTTCTCAGTACAAGGAGTATTCAACGCGAAAGGCGGTTTATTATGGCAGTAACTAAGGATCGTAAGGCTGAGCTCATCAAGCAGTACGGCAAGGACGAGAAGGACTCCGGTTCCGCACAGGTTCAGGTTGCTCTTCTTACTGAGCGTATTCGTCAGCTCACCGACCACATGAAGTCCCACCAGAAGGACTTCCACACTCGTCGTGGTCTTCTGATGCTCGTTGGTAAGCGTCGTCGTCTTCTTTCTTACATCAAGTCGAACGACATTGAAGAGTACCGTACTCTTATTGCTTCCCTGGGTATCCGCGACAACATCCAGTAAGTTGGCTTTTTAGGGCGCCGTCTGGCGCCCTTTATGTTTGAGGCCCGTTTGCAATGGGGCAAACGGAGATAGAAGAGGAAAGAAATGACTAAAGTAACTCACGAATTTGACCTCTATGGTAAGCACTACACCCTTGAGGCTGGTGAGCTCGCAAAGCAGGCAACAGGTGCCTGTATCGTTAAGTGCGGCGATTCTACCGTACTTCTCACTGCAGTGGTTTCCAAGGAGCGTAAAGATTACGACTTCTTCCCACTGACTGTTGATTTTATTGAGAAAATGTACGCAGTTGGTCGTGTTCCTGGTGGATACCTTAAGCGTGAGGCTCGTCCATCCGAGAAGGCAACCCTTACTGCTCGTATGATTGACCGTCCTCTGCGTCCATCCTTCCCAGATGGCTTCCGCAATGAGGTTCAGATTGTTGCAACTTCTCTTGTTGCTGATCAGGTAAACGCTGTTGATACCATCTCTGTCATGGGCGCATCTGCTGCCCTGGCTGTTGGTGGCGTTCCTTTTGAGGGACCACTTGCGTGCGTTCGTATTGGCCGCAACGCCGATACCGGCGAGTTCCTAGTTAACCCAACCTATGAAGAGCGCGATCACTCTGACCTTGACCTTGAGCTTGGCGGTTCTTCCACCTTTATTTCCATGCTTGAGGCTGGTGCAGATGAGATTTCTGAAGAGGATATGCTCTCCGCTATGGCATTTGGTCAGGAGGCAATTGCAGCCTTCTGCGAGGAGCAGAAGAAGTTCATTGCTAAGTGGGAAGAGGCTAACGGCCCTATCGTCAAGCGTGAGTACATCCTTGACGAGCCAATTGCTGAGGTCCACGACCGCATCTTTGCTTACTATGACCAGATGAGCGCTGCTCTTAAGGATGCTGACAAGCAGTCCCGTATGCAGAAGGTTGCTGACCTGATGGATGAGATTAAGTCTCAGTTCACCGAGGAGGAGCAGGAGCTTTGGAGCCGCGCTATTGCCGTTGAGCTCAAGGGTCTTGAGAAGCACGCTATGCGCGTCATGGTTGTTGAGACCGGCGAGCGCGTTGACGGCCGTGTGGCTAACGAGATTCGTCCAATCATGGTCAAGCCTGATTACCTGCCACTTGTTCACGGCTCTGGTCTTTTCCAGCGTGGTCAGACTCAGGTTCTCTCCATTTGTACGCTTGGCATGCTCAACGAGTGGCAGCGTCTTGACACCATTGAGCCAATGGATGGCAAACGCTACATTCACCACTACAACTTCCCACCATTCTGCACCGGTGAGACTGGCCGTATGGGCAGTCCAAAGCGCCGCGAGATTGGTCACGGAGCTCTTGCAGAGCGCGCACTTCTGCCTGTCATTCCTTCCGAGGAAGAGTTCCCTTACACCATCCGCGTTGTCTCTGAGGTAATGGAGTCCAATGGTTCTTCTTCCATGGCTTCTACCTGCGGTTCTACGCTTTCCCTTATGGATGCAGGCGTTCCTCTAAAGCGTCCTGTTTCTGGTGTTGCAATGGGTCTTATCCAGGAGAACGGCAAGACTGTTGTTCTTACCGACATCCAGGGTCTTGAGGACTTCCTCGGCGACATGGACTTCAAGGTCTGCGGTACCACCAAGGGTATTACCGCAATGCAGATGGACAACAAGGCAACTGGTCTTACTCCAGAGATTCTGCGCAGCGCACTTCTCCAGGCTCAAGAGGGCCGTATGTTCATTCTGAACAAGATGCTCGAGCAGATTCCTGCACCTCGTACTGAGACCAAAGAGACCGCTCCACAGATCATCTCGCTTTCTATCCCAACCGATAAGATTCGTGACGTCATTGGCTCTGGCGGCAAGGTTATCCGTGGTATCCAGGAGGATACGGGCGCAACCGTTGACATCCAGGAGGATGGCACCGTCTTTATCGCTGGTACTAACGGTGCTGCCGAGGCTGCTGCAGAGCGCATCAAGGCTATTGTTAAGGTTCCAGAGGTAGGCGAGGAGTACACTGGTCGCGTTGTTGGTCTTCAGCCATTCGGCGCCTTTGTTGAGCTGCTTCCTGGCAAGGACGGTCTGCTTCACATTTCCCGCGTTGCACAGGGACGTGTCGAGAAGATCGAGGATGTCCTGGCTGTTGGCGACGAGGTTAAGGTTCAGGTCCTCGAGGTAGACGAGAAGGGCAAGATTTCTCTTGACCGTCTTGATAAGCCAGAGGCACCACAGGGTGCTCCAAAGAAGGACCGTGAGGAGCGTCGCCCACGTCGTCAGAACGACAACGGCAACTCTGAGCGTAGGCAGCCACGCCGCCACCACGACGCATAAGGCACGCTCAAACTCAATGGGTTTCTCGCCACGCGAGGTCTTATAAAACATGAGGTATTGAAGAGAGCTTCGATGCATGTCGGAGCTCTCTTGTTATTCTGTTGAGATTTTGATTCTTTGGGAATATATAGCGTAATACGTGCAGATTTTTTATATAATTAAACAACATGTAGATTTTGCAAAAAGTCTTGTAGACGGCCCTTTGGGGTGGCGTCTGTTATAGAAAGTTATTTGAAAGGAAAGCGTTTTAATGCCTAAGAAAGACCCAGCTCTTAAAGTCATTCCTATGGGCGGACTTGATGGCATTGGCAAGAACATGACCGTTTTTGAATACGGTAATGATATGGTGCTTGTTGATGCTGGTTTAATGTTCCCAGATGACGAACAGCCTGGTATTGACCTAGTTTTGCCAGACTACACCTATGTACTTGAAAATGAAGATAAGCTTCGTGGTATTTTGATTACCCACGGTCACGAGGATCACATTGGTGCTCTTCCGTACCTGCTTATGGACCTTACTCGTAAGGTGCCAATCTATTCCAGCAAGCTCTCGCTTGGCTTTATTGAAGGCAAGCTTGCTGAGCACAAGATTGTGGGCACCAAGCTTCGTGAGGTTACTGATGGCTCAAAGGTCCAGCTTGGTGCCTTTGACATCACGTTCTTCTCGATGACTCACTCTATTCCTGCTGCTTTTGGTATTCACATGAAGACCCCTGCAGGAACGCTTATTCACTCCGGTGACTTTAAGCTTGATCAGACTCCAATTGATGGCGTGCGTCCAAATTATGCGGCTATCACCAAGTTTGGCTCCGAGGGCCTTGACCTGCTGTTGTCTGACTCAACAAACGCTAATCGCCCTGGTATGACCCCATCCGAGGCTTCCGTTGGTGCGGCGCTTCGCCACATCATCAAAAATGCAACTGGTCGCGTCTTTGTTGCGTCGTTCTCAAGCCACATTCACCGCCTGCAGCAGGTGTGCGATGCCTCTGTTGCGGTAAAGCGTAAGGTTGTTGTTACCGGTCGCTCTATGATTACCAACACTAAGGTGGCGCGTGAGCTTGGTTACCTCAACATCGCAGATAAAGACATCATTGATGCGTACGATGTTGATAAACTCGCAGATGATCGCATTGTTGTTCTGTGCACTGGCTCCCAGGGAGAGCCTCTGAGTGCTCTGGCTCGTATGGCAAACGGAGAGCACAAGTCGCTTTCCATTCGTCCTCAGGACACCGTAATCATCTCTGCAACTCCTGTTCCAGGTAACGAGAAGAGCGTTCAGT
>CAKARF010000057.1 GCA_916720465.1 uncultured Atopobium sp.
CCAAAGACAAAGAGTGCAACAAGAATTGCATTGATGGCATAGCGAGCAGGCATAGTAAGCTCACGACGCTGACCATCTTTTCCGCCAAATCCCGTGACAATTACTGGGTTGTGGTTGTTATCGCGTGGATACATTTTAGTCATGTGAGCCTCCTTACACTTTCTCGGTAACTGGTCGACCAAGCAGGCCAGTTGGTTTGACAACAAGAACAAGAATCAAGAGTAAGAAGACAACAGCGTCCTGCCAGACAGACAGGCCAAAGGCAGCAACAAAGACCTCGGAGAAGCCAACGATAAGGCCACCAATAACAGCTCCTGGAATGGAGCCAATGCCACCAAGAACTGCTGCAACAAATGCCTTGGTGCCCAGCATAACGCCCATAGTTGGGGAAGCTTGCTGATATGCCATGGTATAGAGGATTGCAGCAATTCCAGCAAGCGCAGAACCAACCGCGAAGGTGAAGCTAATAGTGCTGTTGACGTTGACGCCCATCAGACGAGCTGCGCCCATGTCCTCGGAAACGGCACGCATTGCCTTACCAAGACGAGTCTTCTGAACCAAAAGAGTTAGAACAACGGTTGCCACAATGGTGACAGCAACGGTCAGAAGAGCGGTGCCAGAAAGCGTTGAGCCAAATACCTGAACAGTTCCCAGGTCAATAATGCTTGGAACAACCTTAGCGTCAGCACCAAGAAGCAGCTGAACGCCATTCTCAAGCAGGTAAGAAACACCAATTGCGGTAATCAGAATAGAAAGCCTTGGAGCCTCTCTCAGTGGTGCGTAAGCAACCTTATCAATAAGAACGCCCAGTACAACGCAGCCAAAAACGGCGAGAAGAACGGCGATTGCAGGATTGAGTCCTAACTGAACAAGCGCAATCCAAGCAACGTAGGAGCCAAACATGATGATGTCACCATGCGCAAAGTTAAGAAGCAAGATGATGCCGTACACCATTGTGTAACCAAGCGCCACCAGTGCATAAATACTGCCCAATTGAAGTCCATTGAGCACCTGAGTCAAAAACATCTGAGGTTCTCTTTTCTATGAAGGGTCAATCGTGTCATAGATGGACTCTTTGCCATCTTTAAAGGTAATGATCAAGGTAGACTTCACGGGGTCGCCCGTTCCCTGATAAGAAAGGGTTCCGGTAACACCCTCAACCACACCAGACGCAATCGCATCAATAATGGCTTGCCTATACTCATTAGAGTTGTAGGTATAACCGCGTTTCTCGACAGTCTTAAGAGCAGAACAAAGAATCATCGCAGCATCGTAACCCAAAGAACAGAAGTTAGTTGGTGCCTCACCGTATTCTTCGGTATAAGCCTTAACAAAATGCTGAACTTTTTTATCTGGGTTTGAAGCAACAAATGCAGAGCAATAGAAGCAGCCTTCAAGGTCAGCTGCAGAAGCATAGTCCTGCTCGCCACCAATGATGCCTGCCCAGCCATCTGCGCCCATAAAAGGCTTTTTGCAGCCAAGCTGACGAGCCTGCGTCAAAATCTTACCGTTGTCCTGATAATAATTTGGTGCAAAAATAGCGTCAGGATCCAGTCCAATAATGCTGGTCAACTGAGCGTTAAAATCAACGGCTCCTGTTGGATAACCCTGCTGGGAAACAACCTCAATGCCCAACTCACGAGCCCTCTGGACAAATGCGTTGTTTACGCCAATCTCGTAATCGCCACCAGAGTTAAAGATGGTTCCTACACGCTGATAGCCTTGCTTTTTAGCAAACTCTGCAAGAACAACGCCCTGGAATGGGTCGGTGACAGTAGCGCGGAACATGTTATTGCCGTGAGCAACAACGTCTTCTGCTGTTGCAGATGCCGTTACGCAAGGAATGTTGTCCAGAACCGATTTCTGTGCCAGTACAATGGTTGGCGTAGAGGTAACGTCACCTAGAATTGCACAGACATTCTCGTCAAGCAGCTTGTTATAAACAAGAATGGCCTCGGTTGAATCGCCCTTCTCGTCCTCAGCTATAGGAACAATCTGGCGACCACCAGCTCCACCGTTCTTGTTGAATTCCTTGAGGTACAGCAAAATGCCGCTACGCACCGCAAGGCCATACTGGGCAACGTCGCCGGTATACGGTCCCATCACGCCAACGTAAATGGAGTTAGGGTCTTGGTTCTTTGGCGAACAGCCTGCTAGAGCAAACGACCCCGCAATGGTCCCGGCCACCTCCAAAAAGCGTCGTCGCGTTAGCTTATGTGCCATATTCATCTCCTTTTCTCCATAGCGTTGAATATGTGACACAACACAATATGGCTGCAGTCCTTAAAAAAGAACCACAGCCAAAAAATGTTATCTAACTTGAAATAATTTTAGAGAATCCGGATGTTTCTACTGACCCCAGACTTGTGTGACAATTGTACCGTTGCCTTCAAACCGCTCTACATGCGTCTGCTTATGCCTCACGTACCAACGGAAGCTCACCCGCAAAGTGACGAGGCTTGTAAGACGGCTTATCTGCAGCGGTCTTCTCGCTCAAATCAAGCGAAGAAATCTTCTTCATCTTGCTGGTACCACCGTCAATAAGGCGGAGCAGCTCGCGTGTTGGCCTCTCGTCAGCTGCCTGGAGCTCAGCTGCCATCTCACGCTCAACCGCATCAAAGATGTCCTGAACATGCGAGGAGGTATCGTTTGTGGCCTTTACCAGCGGCATTGCGGTTGATTGCGCAACCACACCAGCGTAGTTTGGCTCGCGAGAAGGACGTACCTGAGCTGCAGCAATCTTATGAGATGCAGCGGGTTTTGCACTCGACAACTCCACCGAGTTTGCAACTTCTGCCTCAGCAGCAGCCTGGCTAATGAGCGGCAGCTGTACTGGATGATACTTACGCATCTGCTGCTGATCATGGCGAGCCAGATGCTCGTCCATTGCAGCCAGTGCAAGCGTCCAGTCATCAACGTGCTCAAGCTCGTCAATCGTGCGCTTCTCAGGGAAGACTCCCTGGTCAACGTAAGAGATACGGCTAGAAATATCAGCAGCATGGTTGGTAAAGTCTTCAGGAATAGCCTCGGCACCAATCTCAGCAATACCAAAATCGCGCGTAATGGACTCTTCTCCTACAGCCTTAGTCCACCAAGCTGTACCAACGTCACCAACTGTTCCGTCAGCGCGCTCAATAATAGGCAGACCATCCATAGGATCTTGTCCCAAGCGTTCAAGAAGTACGGCAGCAGCGCCCTTTGCTCGCGCAACGGTGCGCTCACGCCAGCTCAAAAGCTTGGTGTAGTTCTCTGCAATCTGTGCGTAGTCGTTTGTAGAGTGCGCGGGCGCCTTCTTTGCACGAACTGGAAGAGCGTCCTCTGCAGCCGCGCTTACAACCTGTGCCTTCTTTGCAGGTGACTCAGCAGACTGGATAGGCGGCTCAGCAGACTGAACGCGAATAGAGCCGCTCATATCCCACTGAGAAGCCTTCATGTGCTTTGGCTTGTATGCGGCAATCGAGCGCCTTGGAGAGTCCAGCGGAATCACCATGCTCTCTTCTGGCGAGAAGTTCGATGCAGTTGCAACTCGCTTTGAAGATGCAGCCTCATCTTCAACCTGAGATGTAGTGCTTGGCTGAATCTTTGCTTCTGCCCCATCGGTTTTCTCGCCACGATTTGCAACGCGAGAAACCACTACCGCAGCGCCAGAAATGACAGCAACCGCAGCAAGTCCCACTCCGATGCCCGTAAAGATTGCACCAAGTGGGGTTTGGAGAATTTCATTAGCGGTAAGGGCATACGCAGATGCTGGCTCTGCTACCAGAACCAGTCCACTGAGCAGGCCGGCAACTACTGCCGGATTCCTACCTTCTGTCATACATACTCCCCCTACAAACGCTAAGAAGATGCATGAAGACACACGCTAAATTTGCATATGCTACTAAACCCAATACGGGCGACGTGAGCAACGGGTGGGCTTCATTTCATCTTTGTATAATCCGCTGCAACACATAATTGTGCTGTTAGAAATGACTATAGCGTAATTCGTTATTTTTTACAGCGTCTTTAAAACTTTTTCATAATTCTTTGGCAGTTATTCAACAAAAATGACGAGAAAAAAGAAGTGCCTTCCAACAATAATCGGAAAGCACTTCTTGAGCCATATCTTACATTGACTAATTCTGTGGATAGTCAGACTGTGCAGCCTTCTTTGCAGATCTAATCAGGAAGTCCTGGTTGTTATCGGTCTGCTTAAGGCCACTGATAAGCGCAGTAGTTGCACGCTCAGTGTTATTGAAGCCCGCAAGAATACGGCGAACGCCCCAAACCATAGGCTGAAGCTCTGGCTTAATGAGCAGATCCTCATTACGAGTACCAGAAGTAACAGGATCAATAGCTGGGAAGATACGACGATCTGCAAGATCGCGATCAAGCTTGAGCTCCATGTTGCCGGTGCCCTTAAACTCCTCGAAGATGACCTCGTCCATCTTGGAGCCCGTATCTACCAGAGCGGACGCAATAATAGTGAGCGAGCCGCCATTCTCGATGTTTCGAGCTGCACCCAAGAACTTCTTTGGTGGATACAGAGCTGCGGAATCAACACCACCAGAAAGAATACGGCCAGAAGCAGGAATAGCCAGGTTGTATGCACGAGCAAGACGTGTGATGGAGTCCAGGATGACCACAACGTCCTGACCCATCTCAACCAGACGCTTTGCTCGCTCAATGACAAGCTCCGAGACAACGGTGTGATTCTCTGCTGGCATATCAAAAGTTGAAGCAACAACGGTGCCCTTGATGGAGCGCTCCATGTCCGTAACTTCCTCAGGACGCTCGTCTACCAAGAGGCAGAAGAGGTGAACCTCAGGATTGTTAGTAGTAATAGACTGGCAAATGCGCTTCAGAATGGTGGTCTTACCTGCCTTTGGAGGCGAGACAATCAAACCACGCTGACCCTTACCAATAGGAGCCACCAAATCAATTGCACGGCCAGTAATAGAGTCTTTACCGTGTTCCATCGTAAGAGGCTGGTCTGGGAAAATAGGAGTCAGATCTTTGAAGCGAGGACGGTCCTTAAGGCCCTCAACTTCCCCACCGTTAACCTGGGTAACCTTAAGAAGTGGCGGATACTTGCTATTTACGCGAGCAGGTCCAACCATGCCCAAGACGCTATCACCCGGACGCAGGCCAAGATTTCTAATAATCTGCTGGTGAACAAAGGCGTCGTCATCGCCTTCCATGTAATTGCCCGTACGAATCCAGCCGTAGCCTTCGTTGCTTATCTGAAGAATACCCTCAACAGTCTTAAAGCCCTCAGCAGCTGCAGATGCGGCATATACAAGCTCAATCAAATCAGACTTATGAACACCTGCGTATTCAATGTCCAGCTCAGTTGCTTTAGCACGAAGCTCAGAAAGCTTCATCTCTTGCAGAGCCTCTTTGGAAAGCGACGGCTCGCTTGCCTGACCCTGCTTGCGATTCTTGTTACGCTGGTTGTTCTGTCTACGATCGCGAGAAGGACGCTCTTGGTTGTTGGCGTGTGCGTTTTCCTGTGTCTTCTCGCCCTCCTGAGCCGCTTCTTTTGGCTCAGCATTACGATGTCGACGACGTGCTGCACCCGTACGAGAACGTCCTGGACGCTCTGCTGGAGTTGCCTCAGAATCTGCTACCGCACCAGAGGTCTGCTCCTGAGCTGCACCATCCTGCTGCTCAGCGGAGCCCTGCTCTTCAGCGAAGTTCTTCTGAGCCCCATTGGTATTCTGGTCAGCTGCACCCTCCGCCTCTGCTTTGGTGAAGGCAGGAGCCGGAGTTACCTCTGCAGAAGGCTGAGTTGCGTCCTGAACAATCTTAGTAAGGCGATCAGTGTCTACAACGTCAGAAGAAACCTTGCCGCCTGCCTGGACCTGAGCCAGGACCTCTGCCTGAAGAGCCTCAAGAGTCTGCTCCTGTAAAGCGCGCTCCTCCATCT
>CAKARF010000058.1 GCA_916720465.1 uncultured Atopobium sp.
GGCTCACGCATTGCGCGTAGCATTTTCATAGGTTCCCCTCTCCGGATACGTTTTAAACCTATGTAATTTATGGTAGCACTGTCAAAAGAACATAACCGTAAGGAAAATTTCTGTGGGAGCATTACTTTAAGTTAGCTCACAAGAGCAATAGGTTAGTTGGAAAAAATTCTATTTAGAAATCTTATAATAGGGAGAAATAAAAATAGGAGATAGGGATGATCTAAAGAGGAAATGAATGTTTGAAGGAAAGCTAGAAACAGCAGAAAAAAACATTCTGTTCTACAAATGGTCAAATTATATTAATTCAAGTGTTCTGATTTGGACCATCTTAACTCTCTATTATCTTTGGCGTGGTTTAAGTTATTTTGATATTGCGCTAGTCCAGAGTGTTGGTGCAATAGCTACAGCAGTACTTGAGATTCCAACGGGTTGGATATCTGATCGTCACGGACATCATATTGTTTTGAAAATTGCTTCTTTTTCTAGACTTGTGGCAATAGTGACCTTAACCTTCGCAAATAGTTTTTTATTAATGGTTGCTTCTGAATTGTTCTTTTCTTTAGCAAGCGCGTCTCAGTCAGGAGCTGGAAGTGCTTTTCTTTTCGAGGCAACGAGTGCAAATTCTGGGATGGATAGGAAGAATGGAGCATATGCTCTAATTCTTTCAAAAATGACAGGGGCTCAGTCAATTATTAGGATTACTGTTCGTTTAATAGCCCCTGTTCTTTTTAGTATCAATCCTTTGATCCCTTTCGTAATTTCAATTTTTGTATATTTTCTGGGTCTATTAGTTACTTTGGAATTTAAAGAAAATAATGTAGGCCCTAATAGAAGAGACAATTGCTTACCAGAAGAAGATGAATTTATAAGGACTAAAACTAGTAAATTGAATCTGAAAGAAAATGTACAGACATTTTTTCAGGAACTTATAAAGATTGTGAAAACAAATATATTTATTTCGCTTTGTACAGTTTCAGCAATTTCATTGATTTTAGTTAGTAATTACAGCCAGTTTATTGCCCCAAATTTAACCAATATGGGATTTGATATAAAGTTCCTAGGAATCGTTACCGCTGCTGCAAGTTTAGGCGAGTTTTTTGGATCGAGGCTTACGGCAAAGATAGTAAAAACACTTAAAGATTCTTATAAGAAATCTGCTGAAGATAGTATTGCGTTTTCAGGAAACGTAGAATTTCTCGTTATCTTAGGCGTACTTTCCGTGATTGCAGTCTTGATGCTATGCGCTGGGCTAATCCCAAGTATATACGTATGTATTTTTACTTATGTGGCGATTAATTTATTTTCAACCACTTTAAGTATTTTGATAAACAATCAAATGAATTTAATCGCAGAAGAGAATAATCGTGCAACATTACTTTCTGTATCAAATCAGATTGAAGAGATTGCATCAGTGGTTTCAGATCCGTTAATTGGAGTCGCCTTAGACCTTTCAGGATTTGGAACAACTTATGTTGGTTTAGGCTGCATTACTCTTGTGGTGATAGCCCTTATTTTTAGTATCCATTACAGGAAATATAGATAGTCATAACCTCAACTTCTCGTAATTTATTGGGTTAAATATATATCTGGAAAGTTTACGTGAACATACACTCACCAGCCGGCAAATGATATCCTTGTAGTGTCAAATTTTCGCACTGTGGTCTTTGGAGGACACATGCTTAGTTCTGTCGAAATTAAACCCGATGTCTACTTTGTAGGCGCCCTTGACTGGAACGCTCGCGAGTTCCACGGCTACACCACTGAGCAGGGCATTACCTACAATGCATACCTTATCCTGGACGAGAAGGTCACGCTCATTGACACCGTCAAGCGTCCATTCTCCGAGGAGCTGGTCGAGCGCATTAAGAGCATCATCGATCCAGCAAAGATTGACGTTCTGATCTGCAATCACATTGAGATGGACCACTCCGGCAGCGTTCCTCGCATTCTGGAGCTCGCGCCAAACGCCGAGGTCTACGCAAGTGCGCCTCAGGGCGTCAAGGAGCTCAAGGCTTTCTATGGCGAGAATATCAACGTCAACGGCGTAAAGACGGGCGATACGCTCAACATTGGTAAGCGCACCCTGACCTTCGTGCAGACCCCAATGGTCCACTGGCCAGATAACATGGTCACCTATTCCGACTACGATAAGATCCTCTTCTCCAACGACGCATTTGGTCAGCACTACGCTTCAAGCACCCGCTTTGAGGACGAGTCCGACTACTGCGAGGTCATGAAGCAGGCTCGTAAGTACTACGCAAACATCGTTCTCCCTTACGGTCGTCAGGCTGACTCTGCTGTTACCGCAGTTAAGGGCATTGGTCTGGAGAACATCGATATTATCGCCCCAGCTCACGGCGTTGCATGGCGCTCCCACATTGCCGACATCATCTCCAAGTACGAGGAGTGGACTACCGGCAAGCTTGAGGAGAAGGCCCTGGTTGTGTACGACTCCATGTGGGGTTCAACCGACAAGATGGCTCATGCTCTCCTGGACGGTTTCTTGGCTGAAGGCATTCCTGCCCAGCTCATCGACCTCAAAGAGACTCACATCTCCAACGTCATGTACCACTTCCTGGATTCCAAGTATGTCTGCGTCGGTTCGCCTACGCTGAACTCTAAGTTCTTGCCAAACGTTTCTGCGTTCCTGACCTATATGAGCGGCCTGTCTCCAAAGAACGACCACCGTATTGGTTTTGCGTTTGGTTCTTACGGCTGGGCTCCACTTGGACCAAAGATGGTCCAGGCCGAGCTTGAGGCAGCAGAGTTCACTATGCCGCTGCCTGTCCACGCTATCGGCTGGATTCCTTCTGACGAGGACCTGGACGCCGTTCGTGCGCAGGTCAAAGACCTTGTCGAGGCTGGCAAGCAGCTCTAATCTAGCGGTAAATTTAGCAAGACCAAGGCCCTCACATTCAGTCGAATGTGAGGGCCTTTTGCTGTTCAGCGAGCTAAGCGGATAGGAATGATGCAAGTGATCCAGAAGTGACCAAAAATGATGCAAGTGATCCCGAATTGACCTTGAAGTGGTAAAAAAGCCGTTTAGTTGGGGAATACACATTTCTGCATATAGCGTTTGCCCTGATAAAAATTTTCAGCACGGTAAAAAATCGTCTTAGTTGGGGTTATTTTGGCAAATTTTTAACTTTCAACCCCAACTAAACGCATTTTTTACCGTTTTGGGCACATAATTCTAGGCGTAAATGTTACGTATTCATATAGGTGAATTATTTAGGTAAGTTATTCAAAATCTTGCATCAAATATTGGGAGCTGCTTGTTAATCGGAATTAACGCAGAAAAATAGGGAACTGCGCTATTAAAATGGCGGTCAAATCGCGGGAAAAGCGATTTGCGTTACGGGAAAAGCACGCCGCACGTATAGTTGGTGCCATCATGCCGCATCCGACCGAGTCGCGCTCACTCGCACAGCCGGCGTGCGGTCACGCGTACAGCCAGCATTTCATGGCGAGACTGTGTCAAATTCCTGAAGACTACAAGGTAGAGCGCGTTAGAGTACAATAGACTACACAAAAAGTAACTTCGAAGAGGTAGGTGCCCATACACTCGATGGACATTGCGTTAAGTATTGGAATAACTCTGCTGCTTACCCTGGTAAACGGCTTTTTTTCTGCGGCCGAGATGGCTATTGTCAACGCTCATCGCAGCGCGCTTGAGGCGGACGTGGACGAGGGCGATCTCAAGGCCCAGCTGGTCATTGATATCGCAGCTGATCGTGGTTATTTTCTCGCAACAATCCAGGTTGCGATTACCCTGGTAGGCTTTGCGTCTTCGGCATTTGCGGCAACAAGTCTTTCCGAGCCATTCGGCGCTTGGCTGGTCAACATTGGTGTCCACGCTGACCTGGCGCTTCCTTTGGCTGTCGTGGCTATTACGCTGATTGTTTCCTTCTTTTCCGTGGTTATCGGCGAGCTGGTTCCAAAGAGCATCGGCCTAGCAAACTCCGAAGCAGTGGCCAAAGCAGTCGTTGGCCCCATGAAGGCGTTCATGCAGATTGTGCGCCCACTCGTGTTTATCACGTCTGCCTCGGCAGATGCGGTTACCACGCTCATGGGTATTGACACCACCAATGACCACCAAGAGGTCACCGAAGAGGAGCTCCGCTACATCGTCAAGGATTCCGAGGACCTCTCCGAAGAAGAAAAATCCATGATCCACGAGGTCATCGAGATGGGCGATACCGTTGTCCGCGAGGTTATGGTCCCGCGCGTTGACATGACCGCCATGGAGGACACCGCAACTATCAGCGAGGTCCTTCGCGTCATGCGCCAGACAGGCTTCTCGCGCATACCTATCTACCACGAGAATATCGACCGTATCGTAGGCATCGCTCACATCAAAGATTTGCTTGAGCCGGTGCTCGATCAGCACGCAAGTGACGAGAAGATCGCGCGCTTCGTGCGTTCCGCGGACTATGTGCCTGATACTAAAGACATCATTCCGCTGCTCACCGAGATGCAGACAAGTCGTGACCAGATGGTTATCGCAGTTGACGAGTACGGCGGAACTGCCGGCGTCATCACCATCGAGGACATCGTCGAGGAGATTGTCGGCGAGATTGAGGATGAGTTTGATCCGGACAACAAGTACCTGACGCAGCTCTCTGATAGAGAGTGGCTGGTAGATGGTCGTTTCTCGCTCAATGATGCGAATGAACTTGGCTGGCCGGTAGGGGAGTCCGAGGAGTATGAGACTATCGCGGGCTTTGTGCTTGATTTGGCTGGTCATCTGCCTCGTCCGGGCGAGGTGTTTGAGAAGGATGGCTACATGTTCCGCGTGCAGTCGATGCGTCGCCGTCGTCTTTCTTTGCTGCGCGTAATTGCGCCAGAACCACAGGTAGATGGTGAATCTGAGCCAGCCGGAGAAAACTCTGACACATCAGAAAATGAATAACTAAAAGAATGATTACAATAGAGTGAATCAATAGAAAGAGGTTGAAATGGCGCAGTTGATTTCTATCAAAAAAGTTGTGGTAGGACCCAAAAACTTGACCGCCACCGTTGAGTTTTCGGCTAAAGCGCCACGTTTGACCTCAGAAAACGCTGAGGCAACCGAGCGCGTACTTGAGCTTTTGCCAGGTCTTTCCGAGCACCTGTGCTTGGGTGACGCCGACGCTCGCTTTGGCCTTGTTGCCAAGGACACCGAGGTTGCGCACCTGCTTGAGCACGTGACCGTCGAGCTTCTGGCCCTGACCAACCTCGCGGGAGACGTTGCTTCGGGCAAGACTTCCCTGGTAGATTCGCGCCGCGGCCTCTACGAGATCATCCTCGCATGTCCAGATGACGTGCTGATTGCAGCCTCGCTTTCCAGTGCTGTATGGCTCCTTAACTGGGCATATGGCAACCAGGAGGACGCCGACCCAGACATCAATGCAATCGTCTCTGGCCTCGTTGCGCTCATCCAGAGCCTTGACGGCGAGAAGACCGATGAGCTCGCAGACTCCGCGGAACCTGAGGCGGACGCTGCACCCCAGGCAGAGAGCGTAGATGCAGAGGATTACGCTGCCGACAACTCCTCCGAGGACGTCGCTGACGCCGCAGCCGCTGATGCAGTTGAGGCTGAGGTTGCAGACGCTGAGGAGAACAACGCCGAGGTCGCAGGCATCGACGCAGCCGACGAGGACGCGGTTGCGCCCGCAGACGCCGCCGAGCCCGCTGCCGCTGAGCCCGCAACCGCCGTCGAGCTCGCCGAGGCAACAGCCGCCGAGGACGCCACCGACGACTCCGAGGTCACCGACGTTCCAGACGACTGGAACATGATTAACGTTCCTCGTTCAAAGCCCGTTCGATAAACGCCCTTATTGCGGTATGATTACGTACAGCGTTTTGCTGTTTAACAGGAGGTACTTATGAG
>CAKARF010000059.1 GCA_916720465.1 uncultured Atopobium sp.
GCTCTACCCATAGTCTGAATAAGAGACCTTCTGTTTCTTAAGAAGCCCTCTTTATCTGCATCAAGAATAGCCACGAGAGAAACCTCTGGAATATCAAGTCCTTCTCGCAAAAGGTTAATTCCAACCAGTACGTCAATCTTACCCTGACGTAAATCTCTAATGATTTCTACACGGTCAAGCGTAGCAGTGTCCGAGTGCATGTAGTTAACTTTGATACCCTCATCTAACAGGTGATCTGTAAGATCTTCTGCCATTCGTTTAGTAAGCGTGGTAACAAGAACGCGCTCTTTTTTTGCCACACGCTCTTTGACCTCTGAGATAAGGTCATCAATCTGACCTCTTACTGGTCTGACATCAATCTTTGGATCTAGGAGGCCAGTTGGACGAATAATCTGCTCAACCTGTTGCTGAGCAACCGTCTCTTCATAGTCTCCAGGAGTTGCGGAAACGTAAATGAACTGCGGGATACGTCCCTCAAACTCATCAAATCTGAGCGGTCTGTTATCAAGTGCAGAAGGAAGTCTAAATCCGTGGTCTACCAGCGTAACCTTACGAGACCTATCGCCCTCATACATACCTCTAATTTGAGGAACGGTGACGTGCGACTCATCGATGATGCAAATCATGTCTTTAGGGAAATAATCAATGAGCGTATAGGGAGGCTCACCGGGTGCGCGTCCATCTAAATGACGCGAGTAGTTCTCAATGCCATTACAGTAACCCATGGTCTCAAGCATCTCTAAGTCATAGTTTGTTCTCTGAGCAAGACGCTGAGCTTCTAGTAATTTATCGTTTTCTTTAAGCTCTTTAACACGAGCTTCCATCTCTTCAGAGATGGTTGTAAGTGCGTGGGTAATCTTTGGACGCTCAGTAACGTAGTGAGATGCAGGCCAAATGGGAATAGCATCAAACTCTCTAAGCACTTCTCCTGTAACGTTGCTAACCTCTGAAATGCTTTCTACTTCATCCCCAAAGAACTCAATACGCAGCGGGTTTTCTGCATACGGCGGGAACACGTCAACAACGTCTCCACGAACCCTAAACATACCGCGCTGCAGGTCGTAATCATTTCTATCGTACTGAACATCAATAAGATCTTTAATAAAATCATCGCGCTCAAGAGGAACAGATTTGTCTACATTAGGAGCAAGACCTGCATAATCTTGAGGACTGCCAATACCGTAAATACACGATACAGATGCCACAACAATGACATCACGCCTAGACAAAAGCGACGAAGTTGCCTGGTGACGAAGCTTCTCTACCTCTTCGTTGATGGAAGCATCTTTTTCTATGTACGTATCTGATTGCGGAACATATGCTTCTGGCTGGTAGTAGTCATAGTACGAGACAAAATACACAACAGCGTTGTTAGGAAAGAGTTCCTTCATCTCTGAAGCAACCTGGGCAGCCAGTGTTTTATTTGGCTCCATAATAAGCGTGGGGCGGTTGAGTTTCTCGATAGTTTTAGCCATAGAGAAGGTCTTACCCGAGCCTGTAACACCTAAGAGCGTCTGATACCTAAGCCCGTCTTCAATTCCCTGAGCAAGCTTTTCTATTGCCTGCGGCTGATCACCTGCAGGCTCAAAAGGAGATACCACTTGGAGTTTCTCTTCTCCTGCTTCACGACCAAATCGGCGCAGTTCAGCACCTATATATTCTTTATGTTGATCTTCAGCATGAGATGCGTCCATGAGATTCTCCTTTTCTTGTGAAAGTAGTATACCCCACTTCTCAAAACTGAAACACTTGTTCTATACTATTTATAAATTGCAGTATAGTTTCAAAGTGTGGAGGGTAATAAATAAATTACCTATATGCGCTAAACTAGCACCTAAATAAACAAGTTACATCAGATAAAGGAGATACCTTGGGCGTCTCAAATCTTTTCTCGCTAAATAAAGCTTCAAAGCAATCTCAGGGTTCTATCCTAGAGAACATTTTGCTGCGCTCAAATAATGTCATCGCCTCTCTTAAAGACCTTGTTGCAAACAATCAGATTACAGAGGCAGGTCTTCAAGAGATGCTTATGCGCTCTAAAAATCTCGAGAATACCAATCTGCCCAAGGGTGATGTTCATAAGCTTGATCGAACAGGCCGCTGGTGGTTCAACGCTAACACGATGGAGTGTGCACCAGAAGAGTACGATGCTTTTATTGCAACTGAGGCAATCCTCAACATTTCACAAGATGTTGAGGCCCTAAAGAATACGCATGCTTCTGAGACAGATCTTCAGCTTGTTCGTACTACCCTCTCGCAGGTAGCAAGCCTCATACCCAAGTCAGCTTCTCTTTCTGAGCAAGTTGCTCCTTTTAGCGGTAACGCTGACGGTAGCTCAGACTGGATGAAACGTCTCTGGTTTGCCAACTATGTTGAGAACACGCCATTCCCTTTTAGGATGGTGTACAACTTCTCCTACAATCCACAGCTTGATATTTTGGTATTTGAGTTCTTTGTAGCTCGTCCTCGCTGCTTTAGCTTCTTATCTGCAGAAAAGGCGGAGCAAATTGCAGCGGCGCGCGCTTACGCACTGCGTTCTTCTCTCTGTGTGGCTCGCATGGCACTTCAGAGCTGCAAAATCTCTCGCGTCTGCATCAACGGCAGCCTACGCGGAGAAGAGCGCATTGTCCTATCTATGGACTTAAACGAGGCGGCTCTTGCTCGCCTCTTGCCTACTGCAACAAACACTCAAATTGATGGCAATAGCTTCCCACAAGATCCAGCGCTCAGGGTTTCTTTTGACTCTGAAGGTTGGTTTAGTGAAGTTGAACCCTTTATGAAACAAACGGACGAGTGGGTTTCTCCTCGTAGCTTTTTTGAGATGCCAGATTTGTCTGATCGTCCTTGTTCACCAGCGGTTACCGCAGTTTGTGGAGCTCAAAAAGTAAGCGATCTTGGATACTCTGAGGCATCCCGCCGCATTAGGCTTTGGAATACTACTCTCGACAACATTCCAAAAGATGCTTCTACCGCAGATGCAGTTGGAAAATTTGAGGAAGCAAAAGCTTCAACTTCTGATATTTTTGCCATTGAAGGCTTTGATAGAGTCATCCATGGCCTAGTCGAGGGCACCATTGATTTCTCGGATAGAAGGTCTATGGCCGAGAAATTCCTCTTTGGTTCGCCTTTGCAGAAAACGCTTCAATCCATAAATAATATTATGGACGGAGAGCCAGACCCAGATGCTCTAGAAAAGACACTTGCAGAGCTTGAGTCTCAGGTTTCACCAACCCTTGATATGGGCCTGTACCTGGACGATTCAGATTCTATCTACAGGTATTTTGATTCCCTCTCAGAGCGCGTAGCTTATAACCTTGCATTTCCCAATGAGCCAAGAAAACTGGTGCTTATTCCAGACACGTACTATATGTCTTTAGCAAGAATGGCGCGCGCCTACAACCTGCTTGAGCAGCCAGAAAAAGCAGAACGTTATGCACAAGAGGCCCACAGGATTTCTCCTTTGGGCGTTGATGCAACGCTACTATTAGTAAGAACATTAGAAGACCAGTCAAAAGTCTTTGAAGCTGCAAAGCTGCTCAAAGACCTTATCGCACACCTTTTCTCCGCATCAGATGTTGCGCTGGTGTACTATCGCCTGGCCTATATGGAGTGGAAGCTAGGACGTTCTGATCTTTGTGCAGCTTGCTATCAAATGGCTATGATCATCGGTGGTAGTGTTGCTCAACCTGCAAAAGAAGAACTTGAAGACCTTCTCAAGGCAGACTCTTCTGTTAAGAAACTAGATACTCCTCAAGAGGTTTTCTCGTTCCTTAAGCAAAATGGTGTTCCTGTCTTTGACCAGAAAGCTGTGTTTAACAAGGCGGTTGCTATTGGCAGCGCTTGTGTAAACGACGGCATTTACTGTGTTGGTCAAAACATGCTCAAGAACTGCCTTGAAATTACTTTTGATGATGCCGCTGCCAAGGTAGAGAGTTCGTTGAGAACGCCCTTCTAGAGGCCGCGCACAAAAGCTATATCCTATTACTCAGAGCTTTGGTTGAACCGAGCGTTTAGCCAAAGCTCTACCTGTGCTTTAAGATCATCGAGGCCTTCAGAGTTTACAAACACCGTATCTGCCTGATTACGCAAATACGTATCGGAAGGCTGATGCGCTATACGCTGCTCAAACTCTTGGCGAGAAGATCCTCGCTGTTCAGCGCGTTCTGCTCTCAGTTCCAAAGGCGCTACAACAACGACAACTTCATCAACCAGCTCAAGCAAGTCTTCAACTCGGTCAAGCAGCGGAACCTCTACAAAGCAGAACTGAGCATCTGCAGCAGGAGCCTCTTTTGTAAGGAATTGACGCATATATTCCCTGATAAAAGGCATCTCTAGGTCTTCCAAGAGCTCAGCCGATTCACTGGTAGCAAAAGCCCTGCGACCAAGCTCTCGTCTATCAATCTCATGAGTAACAGGATCTAGCAAATCGTTTCCAAAAGCCTCTGCCACGCGATAGGTGCACTCGCATCCAGGCCTCAGAAGCCTACGAGAAACCTCATCAAGGTCAAAGCGCAGACCACCTGCTGCTTCAAACATTTTAGAAACAGTTGATTTGCCAGACGCCATTCCGCCGGCGAGAATTACCTTGTACATGTAGCTCACTCCTATAACTGCAGTGCTGTATAAGAGCCTAGCAGTTTTACTTCTTCAGGAGTGTGAGTTACCCAAATTACAACTTTTGATTCAACGAACGGTTTAACAAAGGCAATAACCTGCTGCTTAAGTGCTTCATCTAATCCCTTGAGCGGTTCGTCAAAGAGTAAGATATCTGCATCAGCAAAGAGTGCGCGCAAAAGAGCAACGCGTCTTTTTTGTCCACCAGAGAGTTCGTTTACAGGCTTGTTTTCTGTTCCCTCCAGCCCAACCTCACAAAGAGCCTCTTTAATATGCTCTCGTGTGCTTTGTTTTTGCTCCTGTGAGTGCACTTGTATGGCAAGCATGATATTTGCTCTGACGCTCAAGTTTTCCAGCAGCCTATCTTCTTGAAACATCATGACTGTTTTAGCATGAGGCGATTTAAGTACTGTGCCCGAGTCAGCTACTTCAAGGCCGCAAAGGATACGAAGAAGTGTTGTTTTACCAGCTCCAGAGGGCTCGGAGAGTACATAAACTCCCCTGTCAAACTTGTAAGAAAAATCATTGAGCACAATCGTGTCATCAAACGATTTAAAGATGTTTTTTACCTCGAGCAAATACTCTGCTGCATTCATAGAAGTAGTAATTTTCCCACTCATGAGCAGCTCTTTTCTAACCTTGCGGCTACCCATGAAACCAACCGCATCACGATCTTCTCGCCAAGTGCGCTCATCACAATGACCACAAGCGTCCATGCAAAAAGAGCTGGTGTATCCAGGTACACCTTAGCGTTGTAGAGGTGCTCGCCAATAGAGAATGTGGGAAGGCCAATGACCTCGGCAGCAATTCCCGACTTCCAGCAAAAACCCATAGCAAGTGAGGTTGCGGTTTTAAGCGAGGGCATAAGTTGTGACAAATAAATTGACTTAATGCGTTGCCATCCGTGAATCTGGTACACATCAGCCATCTCAATAAGCTGCTGGTCAGTGCTAAGAAGTCCCTCAAGCACCGCAATGTAGATGATGGGAAGCGCCATCAAAAATGAAATTGAAATTGAGAGGTAGGGTGTGCGAACCCAGATAAGCAGCAAGATGACAAACGAGGCCACAGGGATTGATTTAATCGTAGAAATCAACGGCTCAAAAAGAATCTTGATCAGTTTGTACTTAAAACTCAAAAACGCCAGCAAGGA
>CAKARF010000060.1 GCA_916720465.1 uncultured Atopobium sp.
CACACTACGTTGCGTCGATCAATGGCGCCTTCATCTCTTTTGATGAAACCAAGCCTTGCCAGGTGCGAGGTACGATGAGTAATCGTAGGACGAAGAGCACTCTGATACTCGGCAATTTCTGAAGTCTTAACAGGGGCGCCCTTCACATTGAGGCGACACAAAATAGCAAACTCTTCAAACGTGAGTCGTCTGTTAGCAGGTACCACTCTTCTGACTAAGTTGTAAGACCTGCGAATGGACATGTACTCGCGAAGTTCCATAGAGACCTCCACTCTTATGCCCGAACCATTTACTATTTGCTCGCATAATGAGTATACCCCTAAAAAACACGCATTAACATGGGAACAAAACAATAGTTAGTTGCAAACATGTTAGAAAATTGTGTGTATATGACATAAAAATAGCATTTTATATGCTGTTATATAGAGAAGAGATAATAAAAATTAATTTTATTATCTCTTTTATACATTAAAAAAGTTTTTACATAACGCAGAAATGTGTAAATTATCTGGAGGAATTCACAAAAGATACCGTACAAGTATTCAATACTCGCACGGTATCATGACAAAACAACATAGCTAGCTTTCGTTTACATTGCCTCAGGAGCAGAAACGCCAATCAAGTTAAGGGCGATTGCAAGCACGCGACGGGTTGCATCACAAGCTGCAAGACGAGCCTTAGAAAGCTCCGCGTCAAGTGGACGTCCTTCAGAAGGAAGTACCTGGCAAACGGTATAGAATGCGTGGAACTGACCAGCAAGCTCTTCAATATAGTGCGTAATGCGGAATGGCGCCCTATCGCGAGCACAACCCTCAACAAGACCTGGGAACTCAAAGAGTTTACGAGCAAGAGCCTGCTCGGCGGCATCAGAGAGCAGCCCAAGATCAACCTCAGAGCCAATAGCCTTATCTGCAACAGCGTCCATACCAAGAGCCTTTGCCTCATCAAGGTCAACGCCAGCAGCGCGGCGCAAAATAGAGCAAATACGCGCATGAGCATACTGAACGTAATACACAGGGTTAGAACTGTCCTGACGCTTTACCTGCTCAATGTCAAAGTCAATCATCTGGTTGGAAGACTTTGAAACAAGGGTGTAGCGCGTTGCATCAACACCAACCTCGGCGAGAAGCTCGTCAAAGTGGATACCAGTTCCTTTGCGCTTAGACATTCTGACGGCAACGCCGTTTCTGAGCAGGTTAACAAGCTGTCCAAGCAAAACCTCAAACTGAGTTGGGTAACCAAGAGCCGTTGCAGCAGAGCGAACACGCTGAATATAGCCGTGGTGATCCGCTCCCCAAATATCAATAACGTGGTCAACACGCTGGAACTTGTTCCAGTGGTACGCAACGTCGGAAGCAAAATAGGTATACTCGCCGTTTGTTTTGATAAGTACACGGTCTTTATCGTCACCAAAATCAGTAGAACGGAAGAACAGCGCCCCCTCGTCAGAACGATAGAGGTAGCCAAGCTTGTCAAGAGCATCAAGTGCGCGATCGACAGCGTCTTTACCCTGGTCATCCTTAACGTAGAGAGAACGCTCAGAGAACCACACATCAAAGTCGGCGCGAGCGTTGTGGCAGGTGTTTTTGATGGACTCAAGCATCATCTTGTAGCCGCGCTCACGGAACTCAACCATGCGCTCATCTTCGGACTTGTCTGCCCAGACCTCTCCGTCATTTTTGAGGAAGAAAAGTCCCAGGTCAACAATGTAATCTCCGGCGTATGCATTACCACCAAGAGAGTTAATGAACTCGTCAGTAAATGGATGCTCCTCGGGATGTGCATCCTCTTCATCTGCAACGTAAGCATTACGATCTTCAGCCAACACCTGAGCGGCGGCGTCAGCGTCAATGCCGCGCTCCTGCATGATGTCAATAAGCTGCAGGTAACGCTTGGAGATGGAGTGACCAAAGACATCCATCTGAGAGCCGTGATCGTTGACGTAGTACTCACGCTCAACTTCATAACCTGCAAATGCAAGAATGCGGCTCAGAGAATCTCCCAGTGCAGCCCAGCGACCGTGACCAATATGCAGAGGACCAACAGGGTTTGCAGAAACGTACTCTACCTGGACCTTCTGGCCAGCACCAAAGGTAGAACGACCAAAGTCGGCGCCCTGCTCGCGAACGGTGTTAAAAATCTCATTGCCCGCAGCGGTAGATAGGTAGAAGTTTACAAAGCCAGGACCTGCAACTTCGACACGCTCAATCTGAGGGTCTGCGACAATATGAGCCACAAGAGCTGCAGCAATATCGCGAGGAGCCTTATGTGCCAGCTTTGCAGAACGCATTGCAACCGTAGAAGACCAGTCACCATTTGATGAGTCCTGTGGGCGCTCAAGTCCCACGTCATCAATCTGGAATTCAGGCAACTCACCCGCAGCCTGGGCATCTGCCAAGGCTTGACGTACAAGTTCCTCGATCTTCTCGCGCATGGTTCTCCTTTAAATTCAGTGCACGTGTGCAGCGTAATTACGTGATTGGTTGTGTAATTGGTTGTGTAGCTTCTAGAGGACTACTCGGTTTCCTCGGAAGATTTTACCTGATGTTGAGCGGCAAGCTCGTGGCGCAAATTGGCCAGACCGCGCTCAAGACCCACAGGATAAATCTGAGGATTCAGGAAGCGCGTGTATGCCGCATCCAGGCGCATGAGCGCAGCATGGCAGCGGTCGCGAGCAACCTCAATGGACTCGCTCTCCCCTACGCGCTTGCCACCTTCTACCAGCCTTACCATCAGTTCGCGAGAAGTTCCTTCAAGCTTGTGAGTAGAGTATGGATCAATGATGTCTACCACGGTTGCCTTAGACTCTGGATTCTTGGTGACCAGATAATCTGGGTCAAAAATCATGTCGCCGGCAGGGCAGCCATTTGCATCGTAGAAGCGTCGGATATGCTGAATGCCAGGAACGGTGCGCTTGTAGGCCATCTCGGACAGCTTGATAACAGGAGTCCAAGGCTCAGAAGCAGACTGACGACGTGCGGTTAGCTTATAGACGCCGCCAAGCGATGGCTGAGGATCGCAGGTAGCAAGCTTAGTGCCAACACCAAAAGCATCAATAGGTGCACCCTGAGCAAAGAGCGACTGGATAGTGTACTCGTCAAGATCGTTTGAAACGGAAATCTTGATGTAAGGAAGACCAGCCTCATCAAACGCCTTGCGAGCTTCCTTGGAAAGACGTGCAAGGTCTCCGGAGTCAATACGGACAGCGCCCAGGCGCTCACCGCGCTCCTCCATCTCTTTTGCCACGATGATGGCGTTCTTAATGCCCTCGTGAACATCATAGGTATCAAGCAGTAGTGCGCAGTTGGTAGGACTAGACTTTGCAAACGCCCTAAAGGCATCAAGCTCGGTGTCAAACGACATTACCCAAGAGTGTGCGTGGGTACCAAAAACAGGAATGCCGTAAATTTTGCCAGCAAGAACATTTGAAGTGCTCGAAGCACCAGCAATATAAGAGGCGCGAGCAACTGCCAGACCGCCGTCTGGGCCCTGAGCACGGCGCAGGCCAAAGTCAGAGACAGGATTGCCCTGAGCAGCCTTGATAACGCGAGCGCACTTAGTTGCTGCCAAAGTCTGGAAGTTTACCAGGTTGAGCAAAGCGGTCTCAATGAGCTGGCAATCAACAATGGAACCCTCAACGCGAACCATAGGCTCACGTGGGAAAACAAGCTCTCCCTCGGGGATTGCGTCAATAGTTACATTGAGCTTATGGTTGCGCAAAAACTCCAAAAACGCTGGCTTAAAGAGACGGCCGCCACCAGGAGAGTTAATGCTTGCTAGGTAGTCGATGTCGTCATCTTCAAAGATAAAATTCTCAACTAACTCAGCAATTTGACCGGTACCACAAGAAATGGCAAAGCCGCCATTAAAGGGGTTCTCGCGGAAAAATGCAGTAAAGCACGCCTCCGCATCAACAAGACCAGCTTCCCAATAGCCCTGAGCCATTGTGAGCTCATACAAGTCTGTATTAAGGCTAACATCTGAGGGTTTGGTACGATCAGTGAGTGACATAGTTGCTCTTTTCGATTGGTCAAAAACTGACGGTGAGACGATATATCTAGAGTAGCAGTCTTACAAAATAAATTGGCTTACAACAAAAATAACTGCGAGAATTACCACAGTTCCAATAACAATTTTTTGCCCCAGAGGCATTCTGATGTCTTCGTCGTCCTCATCGGGCTCCATAAGGGCGCGGCCTTTGGCGCGCTGCTCCTGAATGCGACGAATCTGCTCGGCTTCCTGCTGAGCCGCTTTGCGTGCGGCGCGCTGCTGAGCTGCAGCAAGTTGAACATCTTCGGCGGCGGCTGCCTCCGCCTCTGCTTGCGCTGCTGCTTGGGCTGCACGGGTCTTCTCGGCACGAAGCGCCTCGAGCTCAGCGCGTTCCTTCTCTGCGCGAAGGGCTTCGAGCTCAGCGCGCTCCGCGTCCGTGAGCGCCGCCACCTGTGGCGCTGGGGTGGTTTGGAGCTCTTCGGGTTTCTCGACAGACATGGTTACTCCTCGGTTGGTGTATCGGGGATGCTCGTGGTGGTAAGTGCGTCGGCGTTGCCAGCAGCGCCGGAGCCGTCGGCGATGACGCGAGCCGAGCGAAGCTTGAGCGCGGGACCTTCAACTCCCGTTGCATCAAAGGCCGGAACAAAACTCTCGGAGACCGTTCCGCCCTCCTGCCACCACAGGTTCTCAAAGCCCAGGTCATCCGCATGACAGAGCACCAACTCGTACTCCTCGTCAGAAAGCGTCCCAGAAAGTGGACCGCCAGCCGCACGCATGCGCTCGTTGGGCGTGTACTGATTCATGATTGATACGTCTACATCATTATGACAAAGATTCCAGACGCGGTTGAGCACCTCGCAGGAATCGTCTGCGTGCGTAGGCATGACCAGATGGCGCACGATAATGCCTTGCAGCATGCGTCCGTCATCATCCAGCTTGCGCCCGCCACGGCTCATCACCGAGTCATGCATGACTTCAAGCGCGGCCATGGACATCTTTGGATAATCCGCCGCGTACGAGAGCTCTTTTGCCAGCTGAGGATCTGCATACTTGACGTCCGTCAGCCAAATATCAATGACGTCCGAGACTTTCTGCACCACCTCTGACAGCTCATATCCCGAGGTATTGCACACAATCGGAAGTGTGAGCCCCGCCTCTTTTGCCAGCGTTACCGCCTCAATAATGTGTGGCGAGAAGTGCAGTGGAGTCACAAGGTTAATGTTAAGTGCGCCCTGAGCTTGGAGTTCAAGCATCATCTGAGCAAGGCGTTCGGTTGTGACAGGCTTGCCAAAACCCTCCTGCGAGATCTGATGGTTCTGACAGAACACGCATCTAAGCGGACAGCCAGTGAAAAAGATGGCACCCGAACCAGCCTCGCCAGAAATGGGAGGCTCCTCCCAAAAGTGCAGTGCAGAGCGAGCTACACGAATGGTGCTTGAAGCGCCACAAAGACCTGCTTTACCAGCGTTTCTTTGAGCATGGCAACGCCTTGGGCAGAGTTCGCAGACGTCGTAGGCAGAAAACGTAAGGGTATGAGGTGATGGTGCGCTACCCAAGGGTTTCTCGCCTCCCGTCGTATCTGCCCAGGCAGATGGTGGTATAAAAAACGCGCAGGGTCTCTGCGCGCGTCAAAGTCATGGTGGAGATAAAGGGATTCGAACCCTCGGCCTCTGCCTTGCGAAGGCAGCGCTCTCCCAACTGAGCTATATCCCCGTTGCGGTACTTATTGTGGCAATCAGGGGCAGGTATGTCAATGATTATGCG
>CAKARF010000061.1 GCA_916720465.1 uncultured Atopobium sp.
TCAGAAGAAGAGGAAACCGAGACCTGGGACGTCAAGCATCTTCCGCTCTCAATCCGCTTCCCCTGGCTGCCCTCGGCTGCCGTGCGAGGCGTATCAGCCCTGGTCACCGGTGTTCTTCTCGCCCAGTTGTTCCAGCTTATTGCTCCAGAATCGCTCACGTTTATTGTGGTGGGTTCTCTTGTAGGAGCTGCGGCAGCTGCTCTTTGGACTCCATTGGGTTCTGCGCTTGTCATTGCATGCGCGGTATATGCCCTGGCAAGTATTAGCCCTACCAGCACTTCATTCCCGTTTGCAACGCTTGTAACCTTGGTAAGCGTTATCTGGTGGGCGTTTGCGGGAAGGGTCTCAAAATTCAGCAGCATCAACTGCTTATTAGGAGCTTTATTACCTACTCCTGTTTCAGCACCAGCACTTGTCTCCGCTACTATGCGTCCACTACCTGCAGTTTTAACAGGAGCCTTTAGCTATCTTTTTGGAACTTTATTTGCTAGAGGCATATCTTTAGGCTTTGCGGCAACTCCTCTTGCGTATGACTACACCTCACTGGCCTCAGGGCTTCCTTTTTGGATTCGCTTTGGGGCATGCGCCCTATCTGCTCTTTTAGGCTCGCTTATAAGCCAGAAAAGACGCCGTGGGTGGATGGTTTTTGGACAAATTATTTGTGCCGCATTGCTTTCAAGTGGCTTTATATGGGCAGCTTGGATGGAGAATCCCAATTTTTGGGTAGTTGAAAGTATAGTTTCAGTACTAATTACGGTATTCTTATGTGTACTTGTATGTATTGCAATTGTCCTGATAGGTCCACTTCACGCGGATCAGGAAGGCGAGGAATTAGATGAGCTTTCTTAGTGACTTTGAAAACCGTATTGGTTCGGTCTTTGGTGCCGCACCTCAGGGATACGCAGAGCCTTTCTCTTTTAAGAAGCTTGCCAAACGCGCAGCTAAAGAGATGGAACGTGAGACGTATGAGATTGATGGTGTAGACACTGCGCCTGCCCTATATACCGTTTTAGTTGCTCCTCAAGATGATTCACTGATGCGTCCTCTTTATGCTGATCTAACTGCAGAGGTTTCTGACTTCGTGGCTGCTCAGGCTCAGCAAAAAGATTATGTATTTGTTGGTCAGCCGCTTGTTCGTTTTATGGTTGACCCATCTCTGAAGCCTGGAAAATTTGCTGTCTTTGCAGAAAACGTTGACGGCAATACGCTTGACCAGCTACGCAATGAAGAGCGTGCTTTCTTGGGTGGAAACTCCAGTGTTGGAGGAGCTGCAGCTCAAATGCCTCAGCAGCACAATTCCCGCGCTGCTGTTCAACCAGAACCACAGCCAGAGCCAGATCCTCTGTCCGTAGTTAGACCCGTTTCTGCAGATAATGCAACGCCAGAGGTTTTGGGAGATCTTGCTGGTACAGACGCCGGTCTTGCGGTAATGCCACCAGACTTTGTTGAAGCTCAAGGCGCAATTCCTGTTGTTTCCGCAGCTGAGTCCACTCCTATGCCTGTTCTTCCTAGCTCAAACGGACTTCCAGACCTGCCCGTAAACGGAGCTATCCCAACAGCAGCTCCTGTTCCTATGACTCAGCGTCGTATCACGCCTTCCCTTGATGCCCAATTAAACGGCGCGGGAGGTCGTTCTTCTCGCAATCTGCAAGGCACACCACGCGCAAACATGGATGCTACCTGTATTTTGATTGATCGCCAGAGCGGTCGTTCGTATCGCGTTGAGGCTCCTCGTGCCATTATTGGTCGCGAGCGCTCTCAGGCAGACGTTGTTCTGCGCGATCCTAACGTTTCAAGACGTCACGCCGAGATGACCTATGACGGTCATGATTGGCACATTGCTGATTTGCACTCCACTAACGGAACGCTTGTCAACGATATCGACGTAGATGAGGTAATTCTGCGCGACGGAGACCTCATTACCATTGGTCTTATGGATCTTCAGTTCCGGGAGAACTAATGATTGATTTGATTCTCTTTGCAGGACGTGTTTTGCTTGTTGTCCTGCTGTACATCTTCCTGTTCTCAGTCATGCGCACGGGCATTGGTCTTGTCCGCGGTCAGCGCAAAGACGGAGCTATTTGGTCCGTTGATGTCGAGAAGGGCGTCAAGTCCTTACGTGGTCTTCACGTAGACATCTTGGGTCCTGTTGTTATTGGACGTTCTCCTTCGTCTGACATTGTGATTGACGAACCTTATGTTTCTGCTTCACACGCCCGCTTTACTATCCAGGGCCCTGCTTTGGTACTTGAAGACCTTGGATCCACAAACGGAACCATGGTTAATGGTCACATCATCGAGCAGCCTGTTACCCTTCGCGACACAGACGAAGTCCAGGTCGGCGATGTGATTATGCGTGTTGGACGTCGATAAGAGGCTCATGGTTTCTTCTGATACAACACATACTTCTGATACACCTACACAAGAGCCCGTGAGTGCTCCTGGTCGTTGTGAGCTGCCACTTGATGGTCGTTGTGACGCAGAGGCGGTTTCTGGCTCTAACACCTTTATTTCTTGGGGCGCCCGCTCTGACGTGGGATTAGTTCGCGAGCATAACGAGGACTCGTTCCTTTTGCGCACTCCCCTTTTTGCTATCTGCGATGGTATGGGAGGTCACGCAGCTGGCGAAGTAGCAAGTTCCATTGCTGTTAAGGTTATTGCCGAACAGGCGCCAAGTACCGCAGACGATGTCCGTCTTGGTGCTGCAATTGAGGCTGCTAACCAGGAAGTTATTGATGCCCCTGCAAAGGGTATTGGCAAACCCGGTATGGGTTCCACCGCCTCTGCCGTCCTCATTGAGGGCAATCAGATGGCCGTTGCTCATGTTGGTGACTCTCGCATTTACCTGCTCCATCATGGCACGCTGGTCCGCATTACTCACGACCACAGCTATGTTGAGGAGCTCATTGATTCTGGTCAGATTACCGCTGATGAGGCTCGCACGCACCCTTCTCGCTCGGTAGTTACGCGAGCTCTTGGCTCCGATCCAGACATGTACGCAGATCATTTCTCGCTTGAAGTATCTGATGGTGACCGCATCATCTTGTGCTCCGATGGTCTCTCTGGCATGGTGCCCGACGATGAGATTGAGTCCATTGCTGTCTCTAACGTCACGCCACAAAAGGCCGCTGATAACCTTGTTTCCGCAGCTCTTACCTATGGCGGCTCAGACAACATTACCGTTATTGTCATCGATGTCTTGGACGACGGCATAGCCGATCAAACCAGAAAACACCTTACTCGTGGCGTCATTGCCACGTTTGTCTCGTTCCTTGCGCTCTTTGCAGCCACTGTTGCGGTGTTCTTCCTGTTTGTAAGCAGCGAGTGGTACTTAGGAATTAACGGAACTACCGTTGGAGTTTATCGAGGTATTCCTACAGCAATTGCCGGCATAAACATGTCTTCGCTTGTTGAAACTACGTCGATTGAAATAAAAGATTTGCCTGACGCAGTTCAAGACTCTCTTGCAGACGGAATTCGCGTTAAGAACGAGGATGAAGCACATAGCACCGTCGAGAATTACCGCAAACAAATTGATGACGCCAACACTAAAGCGGTCAAAAAGAAAGAAGACGTTCAGTCTGGCGGAACGCCCACAACAGAAACAACAACGTCAACAACAAGTTCGGGAGGTGAGTAGGAATGGAAAAAGCAGGTGGACTAAGGCGTAATACAGAGCTCTTCTTACTATTTGTAGGAGCAATCCCTGTATTTCTGCTGTACGCCATGTACATGATTACTGCTCGCTCAACGCTCAGCCTTGAGACAATGGCCGTTCCTATTGGCCTCTTTGCAGCATTTACCGTAGCTCACATTGCTATTAGGTTCCTTGCTCCCGCAGCAGATCCCGCCATTCTCCCCATTGTGTTTGTGCTCTCGGGAATTGGCATCACCATGGTCACCAGACTTGCACCAAATCTCGCAGTCAACCAAACGATTTGGCTCTTTATCTCTGTTGTTGTGATGATTGTGGTACTAGCGGTCATTAGAAATCTTGACGCGTTAGCACGCTACAAATACTCCATTGGTATTCTCGGCGTCATACTGCTTCTTCTGCCAATTGTTATTGGCCAGGATCGCTACGGCGCAAAACTCTGGATTTCTTTTGGCGCATTCACCTTCCAGCCTGGCGAGCTTGCAAAGATTGCCATTACGCTCTTCCTGGCATTTTATCTTGCACTGAATCGAGAAGCCCTATCGGTCTCCATGCGTTCTTTTGGACCTTTCCGCATTCCTCGCTTTAAAATGCTGCTTCCTCTGTTTGTCATGTGGGGCATCAGCCTGATTGTTGTTATTTTTGAACGCGACCTTGGTAGCGCTCTGCTCTTCTTCGTGTTCTTTGTCATCATGCTCTATGTAGCAACAGGTCGCGCAAGCTACGTTTTTGTCAGTATTGCGCTCTTGGCCATTGGCGGCGTGGTGCTTTATCACTTCTTTGGTCACGTTCAGACTCGTGTCAACATTTGGCTTAACCCCTTCAAAGACCCCGCTGGAGACGGCTACCAAATTGTCCAGTCACTTTATTCCATCGCAGATGGAGGACTAGCGGGTACCGGAATTGATAAGGGAATGCCTACACTTATCCCTATTGTTGAGTCTGACTTTATTTTCTCGGCCATTGCTGAGGAGCTGGGACTCTTTGGCGGAGCGGCAATTATTACCCTGTTCCTGCTCCTTACTGTGCGCGGTCTTGCAACAGCGGCTCGTGCAAAGTCCGATTCATCTGCTTTTGCGGCTGCTGGTCTTACCAGTGTTTTGGCGTTCCAAACCTTCCTCATTGTTGCAGGCGTTACTAAGCTCATGCCTCTTACCGGCGTTACCCTGCCCTTTATGAGTCAGGGCGGCAGCTCTCTTCTTTCCAGCTTTATCATTGTTGCCTTGCTGCTCAGGGCAGGTGACGAGGGAACTGGTCGCGAAACAGAGCTTGAGCCAAGCAAGAAAACGCTTGACTCCCAGAGGCTCGAAATTTCTTCTGGTGGAGCTCATGCTTCTTCCGTTTTGCATGGTAGCCACATCCGTGGAGGTTTTGGCCTGCAGTCTGAGGAGTCCGGTGTTCTGGGACGTGTTGCTCTCGGAAAACGTCTGACCAATTTGGTTACCGTATTTACCCTCTTCTTCACCGTTCTTCTCGGCAACTTGACCTTCTTGATGGTCATTGACGCACCTAGACTTCAGGCGCTCCCTACCAACAATCACACTATTGCTAAGAGCGCATACGTTCAGCGCGGCGCCATCATGACTTCTGACGGCGTCACCTTGGCAGAGAGCGTCAAGCAAGACGACGGCACCTACGTGCGCAACTATCCGCACGACGGTATGGCTTCTCACACCGTTGGCTACATCTCTACCCAGTATGGAACTGCAGGTATCGAGTCCTCCATGAACGAGACGCTCACCGGACACGCAGATCATTCCGACTGGAGAAGCGCTCTGTACTCGATGGCAGGTGTTAATACCGCTGGTTCAAGCGTTGTTTTAACCATCAATTCCCAGATGCAGGCTGTAGCAGAAGCTGCACTCCAGGGATATTCCGGCTCCATTGTTGTTATGGATCCAGCAACCGGAGCCGTGCTTGCAAAGGCTTCAAGCCCTTCATACACCCACGCTGATCTGGGCACCATTATCGAGTCCGGTACCGGCAGCCAGCTGGTCGACAGGACCACCCAGGCGCTCTACTCCCCTGGTTCATCGTTCAAGACCATTACACTTTCTGCTGG
>CAKARF010000062.1 GCA_916720465.1 uncultured Atopobium sp.
ACCTTCATAGCGTTAGACTGGACAATCTTGTATGCCTCTTCGCGAGTAATACCAGTGTTTACCAGGGCAAGAAGAACCTTTGACGAGAAGAGCATGCCACGGGTCTTATTGAGGTTTGCCATCATCTGCTCTGGATACAGAACCATGCCATCAAGCAGGAACTCAAGTTTTGACAGCATGTGGTCAAGAGCAATGAAGCTATCTGCCTGAGCAACGCGCTCAGCAGAAGAGTGACTGATGTCACGCTCGTGCCAAAGTGCAACGTTATCAAAGGCAACCTGTGCGTTTGCCTTAACTACGCGGGACAAACCACAGATCTTCTCGGCAGTAATAGGATTGCGCTTGTGAGGCATAGCGGAAGAGCCCTTCTGACCCTTGCGGAATGGCTCCTCAGCCTCGAGGGTATCGGTCTTCTGCAGTGCTCGCATCTCAGTTGCAACACGCTCGCAGGTAGCGGCAACGGTTGCCAGAACACCTGCAAGGTACGCGTGGTGATCGCGAGAAATAACCTGAGTTGAAAGTGGATCATGGACAAGACCGAGTTTCTCGCAAACGTACTCCTCAATAAAAGGATCAATGGAAGAGTAAGTTCCAACAGCGCCAGAAATTGCACCATAGGCAACGTTTTTGCGAGCGTCCTTGAGGCGATCAAGATCGCGCTTAAACTCCCAGGCCCAGCTACCAAACTTCATGCCAAAGGTCATAGGCTCGGCGTGGATGCCGTGAGTACGGCCAACGCAGAGAGTATCGCGCTCCTCAAAAGCACGACGCTTGCAGATAGCAGCGCAGCGACGAACCGCAGCAATGAGCAGGTCGCATGCCTGAGTGAGCTGGTAGCAAAGAGCGGTATCGCCCAAGTCTGTTGAGGTCATGCCATAGTGAACCCAGCGACTTGGCTTGAGCTCACCCTCTGGAACCTCAGCATCAATATAGGAGCCCATGTTGGTCAGGAAGGCAATAACGTCGTGGTTGGTAACAGCCTCAATCTCGTCTACCTCAGCGCGGTTAAACGCTGCGTGCTCACGAATCCAAGCTGCCTCTTCGCGAGAAATGCCAATAACACCCAGCTCAGCCTGTGCTTCGCACGCAAGGACTTCAATCTCCTGCCAAACGGCGTACTTGTTCTCCAAAGAAAAGATATGGCCCATTTCTTTGCCGGTGTAGCGATCTACCACGATGAGACTCCTTCTGCTCGTAAAAGAAAAGGTCGAGTACCACTATGGTACCCGACCTTTGAATTACCTGGTGGGCCGTTAGGGGTTCGAACCCTAGACCTTGGGATTAAAAGTCCCCTGCTCTACCAACTGAGCTAACGGCCCATTATCGGGCGTGGCAATTTTACCACGCAACTAGGATAGTGTAGCAGTTTACTCCCATGCCCATTGTCCATTTACGAAAATTGGTGTTTCTTTTCCATCCGCAGAAATTCCCCAAATATTCAAATCGTCTGCACCAATCATAAAATCGACGTGTGTTGTGCTCTGATTAACACCGTGGGCCAAGAGCTCATCTGGGCTCATCTCAAGGCCGCCCTTCAGGCACTCTGGGAATCCCATTCCAAGCGCTAAATGGCAGCTAGCATTCTCGTCATACAGGGTGTCGTAGAACAAAATGCCGCTCTGGCGAATAGGCGTGTTCTTAGAGATAAGAGCGCATTCTCCCAGGTACTTGCCACCTTTTTGAGAAACAATAGAAGTCAGAACGTCCTTGCCCTGTTCGGCGCCGTAGTCAACAACCTCGCCGTCTTTGAAGGTAAACCAGAAGTTCTTAACAATCTGGCCGGCATGAATCAGCGGCAACGCAGAGTGAACAGTGCCGTTTACCTTGCGATAATTTGGCGTGGTGAAGACTTCCTCAGTAGGAATGTTAGGGAAGAACAATGTTCCGTCCTGGGTCTTGCCAGCACCGCCCTCCCAAAGATGTCCTGGATTCATGCCAATGATCAGGTTAGTTCCATTTGAAGACTCATAACGAAGCTCTTCAAACTGGTGAGAATTCATGAAGCGCTTGGTCTTTTCAAATGTTGCGTTGTGGGTCTCCCAAACACTCTGAGGATCTTCTCCGCTTGCATGAGCAACGTCCAAAATAGCAACCCAAAGCCTGTAGATTGCCTCAGCCTCAGAAAGTTCTGGGAAAATTACCTTTGCCCATTCAGCTGCAGGAACACCAGCAATACACCAAACATTTTTGCCAAAGTCCATGCCATTTCTAAAGACGTCGCACTCAAGATTTCTTGCACGAGAAACAGCAGCTGGCTTTTCTGGATCAATACCCTTGAGACCATTTGGGTCATCAGACGAGAGGAACAAAAATGCTGCGCCCTGCTCTGCAAGGGAGTTAAGCTGCTCAATCTTCCAGCTTGGAGTTTTAGAAAGACGAGCTAAATCAACGTTTTCGTACATGATTCTTGAGGACTCTTGATCGCCCCAAATAACCGTGACAAATTCCGCACCAGCTGCATAGGCTGCGCGCTGAACTCTACGGGCAAAATCGGCAATCTCAATTGAAGCGTTAATTACCAGCTGACTTCCCTCAGAAATTGCGCATCCCTTTTTCACAAGAAGCTCTGCATATTTATCAATCTGATCAGACAGCGCATCAAGGGCAATCTTTACCTCTTGGTCTGTCATAGGAATTTGTGCCATGTTGTTCCCTTCAACCATCAATCCTCGTAATTCAAGAAATTAAGCACGCTCTATCAAAGATATATCCAAAATATTTCCGTTCAACTTCTACCCGAACAACCTTCTTCACAACGCCAAATTTCAATCTTGTCCATAAAAAGAGCCCCGAAGGGCTCGTGTCTATCTTTGGAGCGGGCAACGGGATTCGAACCCGCGGATGATGGCTTGGGAAGCCATTGCCTTACCACTTGGCGATGCCCGCAATTATGTAGATTTTATCACAGTATTTTTTGCCTTTTAATTGCTCTTCTTGCAACTAGATAAAAGTTTGATGCGTTGTTTTCTACCGAGCTGCTCGTATACAACAAAAATGAACCTACACAAATTTTCTTTATCAGAAATTGGACAAACGCTGGTCAGAATAGGCACAAAATCACTCTTTAGCATGCTCTCCAACGAAAGGAGCGCTATGCAAAAGTACTTTTGGCGAGAAACCCCCGCGCACCACTATCCCACCTCTTATAGACGCCTACTCTCCACCCGACAACTCCACCTTCCTCGGGCAAAACTGCTTGGCGGAGACCTTATCATGCCAAGCAGTTTCCCTTCCGTAGGACATGCGGGTCTGCGGTCGCGTCTAGCAGACAGGTTTTCTCGCAAGCCTGAGGCTCCTCCATAAAGAAAAAGACCGGTGAAGCACCGGTCCTAAAGAGAACTGTTTTGTTGCAATGCGATTAGTTTACGCTGTGATGAAGCGCTGGGTTCTTAGCTAGGCATTCATTGCAAATACCCGTAAAGCACAAGGCGTAAGAGTCAATCTCGCCGCAAGAATCCTTGGTGAGGCTGGTAAGATCCCTTAGAACTGGTCCGTCAACATCAAAGACACGGCCGCACTCATGACACTGGAAGTGGGCATGCTCAGTTGTGGTTGGATCAAAACGAGAGATATTATCGCCGGTATTAACAACCTGGAGCTCGCCTGCGTCAACAAGCTGCATAAGGTTACGGTAAACAGTTCCTAGAGAGATGTTTGGCAACTCTTCTCTTACTGCCGCATACACACTATCTGCTGTTGGATGGTCATGGCGACCTTCCATATACGTACGAATTGCTTCACGCTGCTTGCTGTAACGCACGATAACCTCATTAATTAGTAAGTGTTACTGATTACTGATACGTTAACACTAATTGTCTATATGTTGCAACAAAAGCTCTTATTTATGCATTACAAAAATCTCATCATACGCAATCTACCTCTGATTCTTCAGTTTGGAGGCACGCATGTTTATCACAAAATCCTCAAAACCTAAGAAGGAAGCAGTCACCCGGAAGCACTCCCCTGCCTCAGTCTTTCACTTTTGGTTCATCCCTCTGTTGATTGGAGCTCTTCTCCTTAGTCATTTTTTCTTAAAACCTGCTCACAGACTTGCTTTTGCACAAGAGCCCTCTTTTACCGTTGCACAAAGAGAAGATTTTCCTGGTAGACAACAAATTCCTATGTGGACCGCTAGCGACGGTACGTATCTCTACTGTGGAGATGAGTTCAATCACTATGGCGCCTGGCCAGGAGCAACTGGAAGTGTGGTTGACCCGCAGTCTTATACAAACCTCACCTCAGCCAACGGCGCTCGCGGTGGAACGTATACCGCCGAGCAGCTTAGAGCTATTGACTACATCATCTATCACGGAGCAACTGCGTCCCAAGAAAAAGATGTGTATGGCTATACAGGCTGGAAGGCGCGAGCTATCACGCAGTTTGCGCTTTGGGCGGTTATGCGCGGAGAAGCTCATGCTCTTGCGGTAAGCGTTCCTCAGACAGAGCTTCATCAACCTATTGAGCAGTTCTATTCCGATGCTATAAGCTATGCTCAAAACAACAGCGGCGGTCCGGAGAACGGAGTTGCAAAGCTGTTTGTGCCCACAGGAGACAAGCAAGTTCTGTTTTTCTTTGGGCAACAATCTGGTTCACTCAAAGTTACCAAGAGCTCCCTATTACCTGATGTCACTTCAAATAACGAGCACTACAACCTAGAAGGCGCTGTTTACGGAGTATATTCCGACGAGAATTGCACCAATCTTCTTGGCAGCCTCACTCTTGACGAATCTGGGTCTGCAACGCTCGATGAGCTTCCTGTTGGAACGGTATACGTAAAAGAAATCACTGCACCAAAGGGCTTTCTTCTAGACCCTGCGGTTCACACCGTAGAGATAAAAAACCAGGAAGAGAGCACTCTCACGGTTACCGACACTCCTGTCGGAGATTTTAATCTACGTATTTCAAAACAAGACTTTGACCACAATACGAGCCTCAGCGAAAACAATCATTCCGAGCGACAAAGTGCTTCTCCCCAAGGAAACGCAACACTGCAAGGTGCGCTTTTTAAGGTGACCTACAGCGGCTCCTCTGAAACCACGCTTAGAACATGGGTTTTCTCGACCGACGAACAGGGTTTTGCCTCGTTTGACGCAGAGCATAAAGTTTCTGGAGATGACCTTTTTACTCTTGGCGAGAAACCCTGGCTTCCTTTGGGGTATTACCAAATCGAAGAAATTAAAGCACCTGAAGGCTATAAACTTCCAGAACATTCGCTTCAAACCTGGAAGCTATCAAGCCAAGACGGAAATCTTTTCTGGACAAATATCTCTAGCGGAAAAGTAAACCCTTCCTCTGAACACCTCTTCGCCTTTAAAGACGAGGTAATAAAGGAAAGTCTTAAGATCAAGAAAATTGGACACACTTCTCTGAATTCATCCGATGGTTATTCTGAAGCAGAAGAAATGCCAAGTTTAAAGGGGGCCAAAATTGAACTCACCAATAACTCCGCTCAGCCCATTTTCTACCAAGGCAACTGGATTGCTCCGCACGAAGTTGTCACCACAGTAGAAACAGACGATTCTGGAGAGGCTGCTGTTAAAGACCTTCCCTTTGGCTCCTACTCGCTTAAAGAGGTGCTGGCTCCAGCAGGTTATTCTCTCAACAAAGAATGGAACCCTACGGTTACCCTTACTTCTGAAGAGACTATAGAGG
>CAKARF010000063.1 GCA_916720465.1 uncultured Atopobium sp.
AGAACCTCTATGCAGTAGGTGGAAACCCTGAGGCAGCAGCTGTTTCTGGTATCTCGGTCTTTAGAGTTATGGTTGGCGCCTTTGTCATGGCTGGTATCCTCTATGGATTTGGTTCATGGCTCGAGTGCATGCGTATGGTCGGCTCCGGCTCTGCAGCTTATGGTCAGGGTTGGGACATGGACGCAATCGCAGCCTGCGTTGTTGGTGGCGTTTCGTTCACCGGTGGTATTGGTAAGATTTCCGGCGTTACCGTGGGTGTTCTTATTTTCACCGCACTGACTTATGCACTGACCATTCTTGGTATCGACACCAACCTTCAGTTTGTCTTCTCGGGCGTCATTATTCTGACCGCTGTCACTCTTGACTGCTTGAAGTACGTCCAGAAGAAGTAGCCAGCGCTCCCGCGCCGTCCACCGCGCGACGTGCACCGCTACGCCCGCAAGAGCGGAAACGCGTGCTACCACGTGCAAGTTTCGAGGCGTCTGCTTACGTAGACGCCTCTTTTTTCGGCAAAAAACGAGGCCTGCACGTTAAGGAAAAGTGGCTTTACGGGAATATTACAAAGCAGCTGGTAAACTAAGGTATCTCTTCGGACATATGTTCTTTTACGATTTTCACACCACACCTATGTCGGATAATCTGTATTTTTCAGCGAGGAAAGCACATCTGTGTCGGATAATCTGCTGTTTCAGAGCGAAATAACACATCTATGTCGGAAAATATGTTAACTATTAACAGAATATCCGACATAGGTGTGGTCAGACCTTTCAAAGCCTGCAAATTATCTGACGTAGGTGTGTTCGGAGCGTTGAACAGAGTTTTCTGCGACAGATTATCCGACATAGGTGTGTTTGAGAGGTTAATCGGAGCCCGCTTTCAACAGAATATCCGTCTTAGCTGCGCTTCAGGTTATTTTGCCGTTATGGGAAGTCTGCTTGGCATAAAAAGCAAGAGGACCAATCTTCTCGGCCCTCTTGCTGGGCGATTTATGCGATTGCGTGATACGCTGTAGCTGCGATTCGCTGAAGTTCGCGGTTCGCCGCGGCTGCGCTGTGCAGCAACCCGCTGCGGACATCAGCGACTACAGAGACTCGAGGAAGCGATGCTGAGCAGCTCGTCCTTCTTCGTCCCACTTGAATACGCCGGCGTCTTCTAGGACGTGCGAGAAGACAATGCCAACCTCATCGTAGATGTACTTCTTGAGCTGCTCGGACGAGAGGGAAGCGGCGTCCTTGCTGGATCCGTCGCCCTGTTCAAGCAACTTGGCATAAATCTGGCGCGCCCAGTCAGCGTGAGAGATGGTAGTAGAGTCCGTGGTCAGCTGACCATAGACGGCATTGGCTTTCTTGTCATTTGCCAGACACTGCTCCATAACCGACTGAACCTTGTTGAGCTCTGGCACAAGACGAGGAGGAAGTACAGCAAGTCCCATGACCTCAATGAGGCCGATATTTTCTTTCTTGATGTGATGATACTCAGCGTGTGGATGGAAGATGCCAAGCGGATGCTTTTCGCTGGTAATGTTGCAGCGTAATGCAAGAAAGACCTCGTAGGTGCCATCCTCAAGCTTGCGAACAACGGGAGTAACCGTGTTGTGAGGCTCGCCATCAGTTTGCGCATAAACAGAGACAGACTCGTCGGTATAACCGCGCCATGCGGTGATGATAAACTCCGCAGCCTTGAGCGCTTCTTCTCGACTAGCGGAGGAGAGGCGGAGGACGGAGAGCGGCCACTTAAGAATTGCGCCCGCTACCTCGGGGAACTGTTTAAGCTCAAACTCTTCCGCAACTTCCGCGCGCATCATAGGGAACTCGTAACGTCCGCCCTGGTAGTGATCGTGCGAGAGGATCGATCCGCCCACAATAGGCAAGTCAGCGTTTGAGCCAATAAAGTAGTGGGGGAATCTGTCCACAAAGTCGAAGAGATTAACGAGTGCCTCGTGATCAATGTGCATGGGAATATGATCCGAATTCATGGCAATGCAGTGCTCGTTGAAGTACGCGTATGGGCTGTACTGGAATCCCCAACGATGCTGATTGAGCTCAATGGGGATGATGCGCAGGTTCTGCCTGGCGGGATGAGCACCCGCGCCAGACGAAGCGCCGCGTCCGGAGTAGCCCTCGTTATCCAGGCAGAGCTGGCACGCAGGGTACTTCTCGCCAGAAGTGTTTTGAGCTGTTTTAGCTGCTGCAATCTCACGAGGATCTTTTTCTGGCTTGGAGAGGTTGATGGTAATCTCAAGGTCTCCCCAGGTAGTTGGTGTAGTCCAGGTGATATTTCTAGCAATGGCACTTCTTCTGACATAGCCGGCATCGCAGCAGAGCGCGTAGAACCAGTCAGTTGCAGCGCGAGGTCCCTCAGAAGCGTACAACTCGTTGAAATGGCGTGCGACCTCGGAAGGCTTTGGCAACAGAAGGCCCATAACGCGCATGGCAAAAGAGTCTTCGCCGCTTTGGGTGTTCTCGGCAAGTCCATGAGAAACAGCTAGACGGGCAAGCTCGGCTAGCGTCTGATCAAGATCAAACGATGCCAGGTCAATCTTCTCCCAAGACTTAACGGGAGCAGGACCCTCGTATGAGAGCATATCCAGCAGCGCGTTATAGCACCAGGTCAGATCCTCAGTTTGAATAAGTCCGCGCTCGCATGCATACGCAACAAGCTGCTGAATGCACAGTGCGCTCTCGTTATCTGCTACAGCCATTGTGCACAAGCTCCCTGGTCAGAGATGGCGTAGTGGCGGCAAGCGCCTTCGCCAAACCACTGGTTCATCTGTGCGATGAAGGTCTCAACAAGGGCGAGAGGAACAAAGCACTGGATAGAGCCGCCAAAACCGCCGCCGTGAATGCGAACGGCGCCAGAACCTTTTAAGATGCTCTCAGCCAAGCCAAGGGCAAGCATGGCCGGCTGATACGAGCCAGAAGTAGAAACGTTCTGCAGGTACATACCGGAACTTGCGCCGGAAGCGTTGGTGAGCGCAATAAAGGACTCAATATCAGAGTTCTGAAGATCAGCCCATCTTTTGTCTACCAGGTCATTCTCGTACCAGTAGTGAATAGCGCGGAGAAGAGCGCGGTCTCCAAGATCTTCTCGCAGCTCATTGACGCGAGCTTGGAATTCTTCAACGGGAACCTCAGAGAGACGAGTCTTGCCAAAGGCCGCGGCAACTTTCTGCATCTCAACAGGTACAGCAGCATATTCATCAGTGAAGGCAACGTGATCGCAGCCAACATCAACAAGGCAGAGCGCATAGCCGTAATCCTCAAAGTTGAGGTCCAGCTTTTCTGCCTGTGGCTCTGCGGGATCTTCAAAGTTCATGAAGGCAAGGCCGCCAAGGCAAACAGCCAGCTGATCCATAAGACCGCATGGCTTACCAAAGTAAACGTTTTCTGTGTTCTGGCTCATTTGGGCAAGTTTAACAGCAGAAATCTCGCTGCCACCTTCCCAGAGAGCCTCCATTGCACGGCCGGCCGCAGCCTCAAACGCAGCAGAGGAAGAAAGTCCGCCGCCACCAGGAACATTGCTTACTACTGCCATGTCAAAGCCGGATGGCTCAAAACCAAGTTTGACCAAGTTTGCTGCCATACCGCGAACAATAGCCTTAGTGCTCAGATACTCAGCTTCGGAAGGCTCAAGGTTTGTGTAGTCAACCTCAAAAGGATCATATCCCACGCTGGCCACACGAATAACGCCCAAGTTATTAGGGGCGCAAATTGCGTCAATAGCAACGTCTAGGGCACCGGCAATGACGTGACCGCCTTCGTGATCAGTGTGGTTTCCTGCAATCTCGGAGCGACCAGGCGCGTGTACCGCAAGATAGCGGTCGGCTTTTCCAAACATTTGCTCAAAGTGCTCTTTTGCGCGATTGAGCTGAGCTGTGGTTTTCTCGTCAAACGTGTGAGCCATGGTGTTCCTTTCCCTTTAGTGCTGTGAAGCTACAGGTACCTTAAAAGAATCGATAAACAATTTGCGAGCTGTAAGGCTGCTCAGGTGTGCAGGTAGGCTGAGGCCACTCTGCATGGTGTGCACAATCTGGATAAAACTCGCTCTCAAATGCAAAACCAGCCTGAGGCTTATAGATGGCGCCATCTTTTGCGCGCGCCTCGTCAAGCCAGTTGCCGGTATACAGATGAGCACCAGGAGCGGTAATTTGAATTTCTAGTGAGCGTCCGCTTTCTGATGTGGCGAGAAGGGCGGGGCGTAGCTGCCCGTTTTCATAGTTATTAATGGCAAAGCAGTGATCATAGCCACGAGCAATGTTGAGCTGCTCATTATCTGCGTCAAGATCTTTGCCAATGGTTTTAGGTGTGCGGAAATCAAAAGGAGTTCCTGCAACAGGATCTATGGTTCCTGCAGAAACCGAGTCGTCTCGTAAGGGTAGATATGAATCTGCTTGGATAGTAAGTTGGTGACCAAGAACATCTCCAGAATCATGACCGTTGAGGTTAAAGTACACATGGTTAGTCATGTTTACAAATGTTGCAGCATCGGTAGTACAGGTATACGTAAGATTTACCGTTGACTGTGCAGCTTCTTCAACAAGCATATATGTAGCGGTGATATGACGGTTACCTGGTAGTCCATATTCTCCATCTACCAGGTCAATGCTGAAGACTACCGTATTATGCGCTTCATCGATTTCTGCCTGCCAAATGCGCTTATGGATACCAGCGACCAGATCAGTGTGCAGGTTATTTTGATTGTCTGGACCGTTGTTTTTGGGAAGGTGATAGACAACTCCATTTAGCGGGATTTCTGCTTTATCAGTTCGATTGGCAGAGGGTCCAATGGAAGCGCCAAAGCAGGCGGGGTTATCTAAATACAAGTCAAACAAGCCATAGCCAAGAACTACATCTGCTTGCGTTCCATAGATATCTGGTACAGAAATGCCAAGAATGGTTGCACCAAAATTGCTCAATTTAACTGCTGAATGAGCGCCGCGAATCGTATAGGTAAGCGCAGCAGGGGAGTTAACAAAACTATCAAAAGGTCGAACATCAATCATCGGATACCTCCGAGATACCACTCATAGTGCATTACCCCTACTATGTTAACGTACTCATAACGAACTAACAGGAAATTATTAAGTTTTCAGTCAGTGGTATTTTTGCGGGGGCAAACGGTTAGAGCGCAGGTCAAAAGTCCTTCTCGCCGAACGGTTCTTTTTTTACCGTGAGCGTTTAATTTGCTGATAAATATGCAATTTTATCGCGTTATGTCAATCTGCCTGTTAGTATGAGTACGTAAACAAGCAGATAATCGGAGGAATTCGTGACTTGCTCGCATAGTTCTAGCTCAAATAAGCGCTCTGTTTCAATGGCTGATATTGCGCAAGTTGCTGGTGTTTCTCAGCAGACCGTTTCTCGTGTTGCTAATGGCGCTCAGAACGTCAGCAAGGCCACGCGAGAAAAAGTCCAGGCTGCAATGGAGTCTATGGGCTTTAGGCCAAGCTTTGCGGGTAGGTCGTTGAGGTCAGGCTCGTATCAATCGGTGGGACTTTGCCTGTATGACATTCGCGAGTTTGGTAACTTAGCCACGCTTGATGGCATTGTTTCTGCAGCTCGTGAGCATGAATATGCAATTACGATGATTGAGAAAGGCTCCGACGACGGCTT
>CAKARF010000064.1 GCA_916720465.1 uncultured Atopobium sp.
ACTCTTCAACCTCGAGAAGCTCAATGTTGAAGTTAAGGTCTTTACCAGCCATTGGATGGTTGGTGTCAAAGACGATAGTGGTGCCGTCGTTAGAGACAACGGTTGCCATAACAGGGTATCCCTCAGGGGTGCCCAGAGTAACCTGCTGACCTGCAACAAGATTCTCAGAGCCTGGAAGCTGAGCTACGGGAACAGGCTGCACTGCCTCTTCATGACGCTCACCATATGCCTCTGCTGCTGGAATGTGGACGTCAACAATCTGGCCAACGGTCATATCTTTGACAGCCTCATCAAAACCGGGGATCATCTGACCAGCCATGCAGGTAAATGCCAGAGGCTCGTTGCGATCACGGGAGGAGTCAAACTTAGTTCCATCATCAAGCGTGCCGACGTAGTGGACCTTTACCTTTTTACCTTCGTTGCTCATGAAACTCCAATCGTTAAAAACATATCTTTGGCATTCTACCCAAGAGTGACGCAAATCAACCTTTGAATGATAAAGGTATAAAATACTTTACATTCAGTTTGAAAGGTTTGTAATGGAAGCTCGTTTAGCTCCTCATAATTTTATTGGTGTATTTGACTCGGGCGTTGGTGGCATGAGTGTGCTTAAGCATCTTGTTGCTCAAATGCCTCACGAGGAATTTCATTATTTTGGTGATTCTGCATTTGCTCCTTATGGCACTAAACCAAAAGCGCAGATTGTCCAGCGCTCTCACGCTATTGCTAAAAAGTTTATCGATGAGGGTGCTAAAGCGCTGGTTATAGCTTGCAATACTGCTACAGCTGCTGCTGCAGACGAGCTGAGGGCAACCTATCCTCAGCTACCTATTGTGGGTGTTGAGCCAGCTCTCAAGCCTGCAGTAACCGCATATCCCCATGGAACAGTGGTTGTTCTGGCTACAAAAGCAACGCTCTCTTTGCAGAAGTATCACAATCTTGAGTCGCGCCTACATCCTTCTGCAAAGGTCATCTCTATTCCAGGAGAGGGCCTGGTGGAGCTTATCGAATCTGGTCAGGCTGATTCCGAACAGATGCATAACCGCCTGACTGAGCTTTTGGGAGATTATGCTGGTCAGGTAGATGCTGTGGTTCTTGGTTGCACCCATTACCCCTTTATCAAAAAGCAAATTAGCTCCGTTTTAGGAGACGTAGAATTTTTTGATGGTGGTGCAGGTGCTGCTCACCAGCTTAAACGTTTATTAGAGAAGGAAAACTTGCTTTTTTCTGCAGATACCCCTGTGAATAAAAATAGTGGCAGTCCAGAGTCTGACATTGTTTTTTCATCAAGCATTGACACTCCAGAGGAATTGGCATTCTACCAGGAGTTCTTCTCGCAAGATATGTAAGCGTGGCTAGGTAAGCATATTACTTGAGCTTAGTCTCAAGCCACTTCTTGAGCACTACTGCATTATTGTACTTAGTATCTTTATCTGAAAAAAGTAGTGTTACGGTAGTTTGATTGAGCTTTTTAAGTTGCTCAACAAAGATTTGCGCATCAGGATTGCTCTCAAGCTCAGCTGTATACAAAAACACAAACGGTGGGTTGGTCGTGGTTATAGGAATCAACCCGAGCATTGCGGGCAAGAAAGACAAAGCCGGACGTAGTAAGTCCGATAAAACGCTCACCAAAACCTCGAAGGTAATGCATGAGCTCGGCTTTGGTCGCCTCGTGATGGTCAATTTGTTCGAATCGCAGACGAGTCATACCGAGAACATAAATTTCTCGACCCAAATCAATTTGGGCAAGCACCGAGAGCTCTTCGATGAAGCGGACGAGATCTTCGTTGCCTGGGGGCGCAAGGGATGGCTTGCGCCTGCGATTGGCGAAGCACGGAAAGTGCTAGCGGAATACGAGGATAAGCTCTGGTGCATCGAGCACAACGGGCGAAAGCCTTTCCATCCACGTGCCTGGGCATACAACGATGAGTGGGAAATAGTCCCTTTCAGTTTTGGAGCAGTGTCATTCTGACTGGTAATCAAACACACTAATGCTCTTGCTAAGTCTAATAATACTGACCTGAATGGGAAAGACATACTATTCTGAGTGACATGTTCTGGATATGTTTTTTTGGTTATGATGCAAGAACTATTGTTATGTTTGTAAGAGAATAAAAACTCTGCTTCTATAAATGAAGTGCAAGTACAAAATATTATCTGATAAAGGAAATCAGAAATGAACTTCGAACTTAAAACAACCAAGCAGAAGGTACTCGTCTCCATTGCAAGCGTAGCAACTATCGCTGCGCTCGGAGCAGGTTTTGCATTCGCAAACGGAGCCTTCGCACCAAAGGCATCGCCTGCCGCACCTACAGCTCCAATCACTCAGTCTGACAAGGTTAAGGTTGACCGCTTTGCTCTCAGCACTGACTCTATTGCTAAGGCTGCCGCAAACCTCACCTTCGCTGGCTACGATGTATCAGTAACCAATCCAATCTCAGTATCAGCCAATGACGGTCACGTCATGGTCACCGAGACCTCAAACGATACAGCTGCCAACAACGTCTGGTATGCTCCTCGCCGTGCAGCAGCAATCGCAGCACGCCTTGCTGAGACTGAGGTTGTAACTGATTCCGCAACAACTCCAATCAAAGACATCACGTATGTGGTCACTGACGCAGACAACAATGTTAAGATTGCTGTCACTCAGGAGACTACTGCCCCAGCTGTCGCAGAGGCAGGAGAGCAGTCCCCAATCGCAACCGATGACACCGTTGACACCTCCAAGACCGTAACCGAGGAGGTTACTACCACTGAAGCTGACGCTATTAAGAAAGCACAGCCAACCAAGGAAGAGGTCGCAGCAACTCCAGCCAAGACCGATGAGGAGAAGACCGCTGACGCTGAGAAGGCTAAGGAGTCTGCTCCTGCAACCGACACTGTCCTCAACAACTCCACTGGCTTCATCATGTCTGACGACACCCATGATGGTCTCTCTGACACCGAGAAGGCTAACGTTGGAACTTCAGGCGGCAAGGCTGTAACCGACCCTGAAGGTACCGCTATCACCCCAGCAGCACCTGAACCAAAGCAGGAGGACGCTACTGAGCCTGCTGCACCTGCACCTGAGAATACAAATAATGCTGGTCCAGCAGAGACTAACAGCACTATCTCTAACAGTGGTTCTGACCATAATAGTAGTTCTAGCTCTAGTTCTACTCCTTCAAGGCGTCCTGTATATCGTACTGATCGTAAATGGGTTGTAGATCGTAAGGCATGGAGTGAGAAGGTGCCTGATGGTTACCATTACCACACATCTGATGGTGTTGACCTTTATAGTGATGCAGAACTTATTGCTTATCTTAAGAAGCATGATGTCTCTTATAGTGCTGTAGACGACTATGAGACTGTTTACCATGAGGAACAGGGCCACTGGGAAGAGTACCAGGTAATTGATCACTATGAGTAATTTTCAACGCATAACATGGGTTAGGTTTTACCTCACCAATGCTTTGATTGTTACTCTAACCGATAAAAGGCGACACTTACCAATTATCTAAAGACATAGGAGACCAACGGGTAAATCAAAAGTAGCTAAAATCTAGGCTGCTCAAATACACATATTTTGCCTGATTATTAAAAGCAGATGGCTCTTTGTAATTATTAGTCTAAGAAAAGTTTAAAGAAGCTTTCCACGACTTTATAAGAAAAATGATAAAACGAGAACTGAGTATAAGAAACAATACAATTATGACAAGTATCTTATCGCAGTAGTTGTCAATGATCTTGGTTATTGCTGTGGGTATGTCGGTGTGTTAAAGGGAGACCCTCTCTACGGCATGTCATATGATGAAAAAATCTTTGATACTGTCTGTGTACACGGTGGACTTACCTTTTCAGTTTTGGAGCAGTGTCATTCTGACTGGTAATCAAACGATACTGGACCCATGGGTCGACATCGCCTGCAACCGTGGAGACGAGCCTTTCGTATTCCATGAGGATTCCGAACATGTGGTTGACTCATTTAAGACGTACGGACGTAAAGAGGTCGCGGAATTCGTGAGCAAGATTATCTGGCAGCGCGCAAGCGACATGTTTGAAGCCGAACTGTCCTGGATAGCAGTCTTCGGTCACGCTGTCTACAAGGGTCACTTCTTCGATGGCGAACACCAGGACAAGATTGGTGGGGCATTGGTGAATTACTTCCCCGTAAAACTGGTATGGGGCATTGAGCTGATGATTACCCTCGGAAGGCGTGAGACAATGGAACTTGCAGGATATATTAGGCATGCGTTGGAAGAAAGGTGTTGACGATGGAGAAGACGCACGTGCACGACAATCTCTCCTGCGTGAGAGACAGTAGCTATCATCCATACCGCGGTTCGGAGGAGCTTATTCACGCCGATATCGATGAGGTCCGAGGCGTAAGGCACAAGGTCACCGTCGACCTGCAAAACACAAACGGTGGGTTGGTCGTGGTTATAGGAATCAACCCGAGCATTGCGGGCAAGAAAGACAAAGCCGGACGTAGTAAGTCCGATAAAACGCTCACCAAAACCTCGAAGGTAATGCATGAGCTCGGCTTTGGTCGCCTCGTGATGGTCAATTTGTTCGAATCGCAGACGAGTCATACCGAGAACATAAATTTCTCGACCCAAATCAATTTGGGCAAGCACCGAGAGCTCTTCGATGAAGCGGACGAGATCTTCGTTGCCTGGGGGCGCAAGGGATGGCTTGCGCCTGCGATTGGCGAAGCACGGAAAGTGCTAGCGGAATACGAGGATAAGCTCTGGTGCATCGAGCACAACGGGCGAAAGCCTTTCCATCCACGTGCCTGGGCATACAACGATGAGTGGGAAATAGTCCCTTTCAGTTTTGGAGCAGTGTCATTCTGACTGGTAATCAAACAAACACTGCAGATGAGAATAGCGACATTGTACGACCAGATATTTTATTTTCATCAAGTATTGATACTCCCGAGGAATTGTCATTCTATCAGGAGTTCTTCTCGCAAGAGATGTAAGTATATCCAGGTAAGCCCGTTATTTTAACTTAGACTCAAGCCACTTCTTGAGCACTACAGCGTTGTTGTACTGAGTGTCTTTGTCCGAGAAAAGCAGTGTCACGGTAGATTGATCAAGCTTTTTAAGCTGTTCAACAAAGGTTTCTGCGTCAGGATTGCTCTCAAGCTCAGCTGTATATGCAGACATAAAGCTGTCAAAGAGCTCTGGATCGTGGTTGAATGCTTTTCTGCACTCAGTAGTAGGAGCAATGGTTTTAGCCCATTCATCAGCGTGTAGGTTCTCTTTTTTGATACCACGAGGCCACAGTCTATCTACCAGCACGCGATACCCATCGTTAGCTTCTGGCACTTCGTAAGTCCTCTTAAGGTTGATATTCATTGTTGCTCCCTTCAGCTCATGTACGTTATACCGCAAAATATCTATTCGGTTACAAACTATTTAATAGGACTAGGCATTCATATCCGCATGTTTATGATGAAGTTCATTCTTTAAAACCCACGGAGAAAGGAAAGCCATGGCAAACTCAGTGGAGAAGAAAGACAT
>CAKARF010000065.1 GCA_916720465.1 uncultured Atopobium sp.
TACATGCCAGACGGCTCCAAAAAAGCACAGGGTTTTACCACCAAAATTTCCTGCGTACACACAGAAAATTGGGCAGAGAAAAAAGAAGATTCTTGGTTTACCTACGAACTTCTCGCCGAAGATCCTAAGACGCATGCGCGCGCTGGCATCTTCCATACGCCTCATGGTGATATTCCAACGCCTATTTTTATGCCGGTTGGAACCAAGGCAACCGTTAAAGGTTTGATGACCGATACCGTCCGTGACCTTGGTGCCAAGATTATTCTGGCAAATACGTATCACCTGTCTCAACGTCCCGGAGATGAGCTGGTAGCACAGATGGGCGGCCTGCATGACTTTATGCAGTGGCATGGACCTATCCTGACGGATTCTGGCGGATTCCAGGTTTTTAGTCATGAGGAGTTTATGAAGCTCTCTGATGAGGGTGTTAAATTCCGTGCGGTAGATTACGACGGCGCATGGTCGTATTGGACGCCAGAAACAAACATGCAGATTGCTCAGAACCTTGGTGCAGACATTGTTATGCAGCTTGATCAGTGCGTAGGCTATCCTGCTGATCGCAAAAAAGTTGAGCGTGGTGTTGAGCTTTCAAGTGCATGGGCGGAGAGATGTTTTAAGGCTCATACTCGTCCTGATCAAGCACTCTTTGGTATTGTTCAAGGTGGTATGCACCTTGATTTGCGCAAGCGCTCAATTGAGCACCTTGAGTCCATTGGTGATTTTCCTGGTTATGGTATTGGTGGCTATTCCGTTGGAGAGCCTCACGAGGTCATGTTTGAGACACTGGCTCCGCTTTGCGCAGAGTACATGCCGCGCAATAAACCTCGCTATCTGATGGGCGTTGGCAATCCGACAACGCTTATTCGTGGTGTTGCTTGTGGCATTGATATGTTTGACTGCGTGCTTCCAACGCGCACCGCTCGTATGGGCACCGCGTTTTCTCACGAGGGCCGTATGAACCTCAAGAACGCTAAATACTTTGCAGATGCAGGCCCTATTGATGCCAAGTGTACCTGTCCGGTTTGTATGGGCGGATATTCTCGCGCGTACATCAATCACCTGGTTAAACAGCACGAGATGCTGGGCGGTCAGCTGCTTTCTATGCACAATATTTACTTCCTGCTTGAGCTCATGCATCAGGCACGAGAAGCAATTCTTGCAGGTACCTACAGCGATTTTGTTGAGGAGTGGGAAAACTCTGACGGCGTGGTTGATTTCTAAGGTTGATTTCTAAGTTCGTCTGGCGAGAAACCCGTCTTCTTGATAGACCTGCTCAGGTAAGTTTGATTTAAATTTTTTATGACTAGCTCACTAATTTGCGGGCTAGTCATTTTTTGTCCGGTGACACGGGTAGAATGAAAGAGATAAACATTCGCGGGTGCCCAAGGCGCCCCTGGCTGGCTCTGCCGCCACAGAAAAGAGGACATGATGCCCGGCATCGAGAAAAGCACTCGTTGGAGTGTTCTTACACAAGACGTATATCTAGAGTCGTTATTTGAAAAAGAATTGCACGTCACCTCACTTGTTGCCCGTGTGTTGGTAGCACGCGGATTTACTGATGTAGCTGCAGCTCAAGAGTTTCTCTCGCCATCTTTGCAAAGAGATTGGCTTGATCCACAGTGCATTCCTGGAATGGCTGAGGTTGCAGCCCGTGTTCATAAGGCAATTGTTGAGCATCAAAAGATTGCCGTATTTGGCGATTTTGACGTAGATGGCATGAGCTCAACGTGTCTGCTTACGCTGGCTTTACGTCGCTTGGGAGCAGATGTTTTGCCGTATATTCCGCACCGTTTTGGTGAGGGATACGGACTTTCTAAAGAGGCTCTTGCAAGAGTTTTACAAGATAGAAAGCCAGATTTAATTATTACCGTAGATAACGGCATTGCTGCTGCTCAAGAAGTTGCTTGGCTTTTGCAGCAGGGGATTAATGTTGTTGTTACTGATCATCATGAGCCTGCAGATTTGGTGCCCCAGGGTGTTCCAGTAACTGATCCAAAGCTTGTTGAGGATTGCCCTTCCAGAGAACTTGCTGGTGCGGGTGTTACTCTTAAGCTAGTTCAGGTTTTAGGACAGCTTCTTGGTCAACCTCAGCTGTGGCTTGATTACATTGATGTTGCTATGTTGGGCACGCTATCTGACATGATGATGCTCAACAAAGAGAATCGTGCGTTGGTTTCTGAAGGCGTTAAGCGTCTTCAGAAAGGTCTTCGTCCAGGTCTTGTAGCTCTTGCAGCTGTTGCTGGTCAAGATATTGCTCAGATTTCTGCAGATAATCTGCCGTTTTCTATTATTCCTCGCCTTAATGCAGCTGGACGCATGGGCACTACCGATATTGCCCTTGATCTTCTTCTTACAGAAGACGCGGAAGAGGCAACCATTCTTGCTGGCAAACTTGAAGAGATTAATGCTGAGCGTCGTGCTATTGAGGCAAAACTCACCGATGAAGCCCTTGAACAGGCAAAAGAAATCTATGACGGTGGTCACGCTATTGTGCTTGCCAAAGAGGGTTGGCATGAGGGTGTTAAGGGCATTGTTGCCTCAAGAATTGTTAATCGCTATCACGTACCTTGCATTTTGTTCACCATCCAAGACGGTGTAGCTCGTGGTTCTGGCCGCTCTGTTGGTTCTGTTGATTTGTTCCATGCGGTTGAGCAGTGCGCAGATCTTACGGTCCGTTTTGGTGGCCACCAAGGAGCTGTTGGCGTAACAGTAGAAACATCAAAGATTGACGCATTTAGAAAGCGTTTATCCGAGGTCATGGCAGAGCTTCCAGAAGAAGAGTTTGAGTCTTCAGGAGAAGTAACAGCACTAGTAAACCTAGATGAAATCACCATCAACTCTATCGACGCGCTTGAGGCATTGCAACCGTTTGGTCAGGGCAATAAAAAGCCGCTCTTTGGCGTCAAGGGTGTGGTGATGAAGAATCGCTCACGCGTTGGCGCAGGTGGTGCTCACCTCTGCTTTATGGCTTCAAACGGCATCTCTTCAATTTCATCCATTATGTTTAGAACGCCTCATGTCGAGGCAGCAGCTGAGTATGACGGTGCTGTTGATTTGATTTTTGAAGCAGTTAACGAGACCTGGCAGGGTAGAACTAAGCCAAAACTCATGGTCAGAGATATTCTCTACAGAGATTTTACCGATGAAGATGACGGCCCCATTGAAGCAGATCTTCTCGGCAGTGCTGCTGACCTGCCCCTTGTGGTTACCAAAGAGGCAACAGAGGCTGATCAGACGTCTCAAGAGCAGGCGCAGCAAAGGCGCCAAGAGCTGGAGAGCCTGTCTTCTAGGGAGCTCACGCAGACCCTGGTAACCTCCATGATTGGTTCAAGAGAGCTTCTGCCTCTGCAGAAGAAGACGTTAGAGGTTCTCTCTCAAGGAACGTCTTGTCTCTCTGTTATGGCAACAGGCAGAGGTAAATCGCTTATCTTCCAGGTTCACGCAGCTCGCGTTGCGCTTCTGCAACACAAGATGAGCGTATTTGTCTACCCGCTGCGCGCCCTCATCAATGACCAGGTCCAAAGCATGAAAAACACCTTTGAGGCTTTGGGAATCTCTGTTGAGGTGCTCAACGGAGAAACAGACCTTACCAGCCGAGAAGACCTGTTTGCTCGCATGGCAAACAATGAGCTTGATATTGTGCTGACTACGCCAGAGTTCTTCTCGCTCCACGCTGATCAGTTTGCTACGTCGCAGAACATCTCATTTGTGGTATTTGACGAGGCCCATCACGTGGGCATGAATGCTTCTGAGGGCAGACTTGCGTACGCGCAGATGCCACAGGTGCTAAAGATGCTTGGAAGTCCGCAGGTACTTGCTACAACAGCTACAGCTACTACGCAGGCAGCTCAGCATATCTGTGAGCTTCTCTCTATAGAAGCAGAGCACGTATACAAAGACAAAACGGCTCGTACTAACCTTGAACTCAAGGACCTTCGCGGTGCTAAGGATAGGGAATGTGCGCTGCTTTCTCTTGTGTCAGATGGCACAAAAACGGTTGTCTACGTCAATTCAAGGGAGCAGGCGCAGGCACTGACGCGTATGCTACGCCATCGTATTCCAGAACTTGGTCATAAGATTGCGTTCTATCATGCAGGCCTGACGCCTCAGATACGCAAGAACGTTGGGCGCGCCTTTAGACGTGGAGACGTCTGCTGCATTATTGCCACCAGTGCTTTTGGCGAGGGTGTCAATATCTCCGATATTCGCCAGGTTATCCTGTATCACCTGCCGTTTGGTCGTGTTGCGTTCAACCAGATGAGCGGACGCGCAGGCAGAGACGGTAAGCCTTCTGTAATCCAGATGCTTTTTGATGCGCACGATATGCGCGTGAATGAGCGCATTCTTTCTTCTCATGCACCACAGCGAGAAGCCCTGGTTGCTGTCTACCGTGCGCTTACGGCACTGCAGCCAAAGCTTGGTGCTCAGACAGCTGATTCAGTGCTCACCGATGAAGATATTGCTCAGATGGCGCTAGAAATTGACCCGCGATCTAAGGCTGACGAGCAAACCGTTCGTGTTGCACTTGACGTTTTTGTTGAGCTAGGGTTTATTAGCATTGAGGGATTTGATCAAACGCGAACAATTTCCGTCAATAGTCAAGCTTCGCACATGGACTTGCTGGAGTCTGCACGCTACGCTGAGGGGCTTAAAGCGCACGCTGAGTTTGAATCATTTGCTCAGTGGGTACTTTCTGCTTCACCAGAAGAGCTGGCAGATGCTATAACAAAACCCATCGTTCCAGAAATTGGTTCAACGTTTGATGGGGGAAGGGAGTCCTCTGATGAGTGACGAGAGGACCAAAAAAGAGGCTAAGGCGCCAGGCGCAGATAATTACCGCCTGCTTGAGGGAGCTGTGCGCACGTATCTGCCTGAGGAGGCTCAGGCAAAGATTGCCGCTGCGTATGCCTTTGCTGCTGACTACCACAAAGACCAGCGTCGTCGTTCTGGCGAGCCCTACATTAACCACCCAGTTGAAGTAGCCCTTATTCTTGCGCACGATCTTCATATGGATGAAGACACCATCTGTGCCGCCCTTATGCACGATACCGTAGAAGATACGTCTGCCTCACTCGACGAAATCTCTTCTCGCTTTGGTGAATCTGTCGCAGAACTTGTTGATGGCGTCACAAAACTTACGTCCATTGAGGTCAGCTCAATGGACGAGAAACAGGCGCTTAACCTGCGCAAAATGTTCCTTGCCATGTCAAAAGACATTCGCGTTGTTATTATCAAGCTTGCTGACCGCCTCCACAACATGCGTACGTTGGCAGCACTTCCGCCGGATCGTCGTCTGTTCAAGGCGCGAGAAACCATGGACGTGTATGCACCACTTGCTGACCGCCTAGGTATCTCTTCGGTTAAGTGGGAGCTTGAGGACTTGTCTTTCTTTTGGCTAGAGCCAGAGGAGTACCAGCGTGTTGCTCGCATGGTTTCTGATTCTCGTGCACAAAGAGAG
>CAKARF010000066.1 GCA_916720465.1 uncultured Atopobium sp.
CTTCTTTCCACTTCAATATGCCAGAGAAGGCACATCGCTATGCTCTTCCTCGCGACGTTGTTGATAAGTACCATGTTCGCAAGTATGGTGCTCACGGTACTTCTCACCGCTATATTTGGCGCGCAACCAATGAGTTCACCAATGGTCAGACTCACAAGCTGGTAAGCTGCCACCTTGGTTCTGGCGCTTCTCTTTCCGCTATTGAAGATGGTCGCGATCTTGAGACCACCATGGGTCTTACTCCACTTGACGGCCTTATCATGGGCACTCGTTGCGGCACTATTGATCCAGCTACTGTCTTCTATCTCTCTCGCGTTGGTGGTTACTCCATCGATGAGATTGACACAATGATGAACAAGCAGTCTGGTCTTCTCGCTCTGTCTGGACACTCTGATTCTCGTGATATTGAAGATGGTGCTCACGCTGGCGATAAGGACTGTCTGCTTGCACTTGAGATGTTCTATTATCGTACGTCTCAGCTCATCATGGAGATGGCTCAGGCTATGCATGGCTTTGATACCATGGCATTTTCTGCTGGTATTGGTGAGAACTCCGACGAGATGCGTCTTGGCGTTGTCAAAGAGCTTGAGTGGATGGGCGTCAAGATTGATGAGGAGAAGAACAAGGTTCGCTCTGGTGAAATCCGTGACATTTCTGCTCCAGATTCAAAGGTCCGTGTTCTGGTAGTTCCTACCAACGAGGAGTACATGATTGCTCTTGACGTTCAGGAGCTTCTGGGCAAGTAAGCTTTACAACAAACTGTGGTAATTAGTAACTCCCGCATAAATTTGCGGGAGTTTTTTGTTTTGAAGTTGTTTCTTCAGCTTAAAGAGCCACAAAATGAAATGCATTACGAGGCGTCGCGTCGTGTCCAACTACTTTGCTAGAAAACTTTTATGTTCAATGTTTTAGCAATACTTTGGCCAGGCTCAAGGTTTATCATACCTGGCTTGTGCTCAAAGACACCATCAGTATCAACGGTATCTGCAATGCCACACCAAGGTTCAAGTGCAACAAACGGACAACCAGGAGCAGCACTCCAAATGCCCAGATAATCAAAGCCTTCAAAATCCATTTGAATACCATGGGCCTCAGACGTAGCATCTACGTTAGCTGCAAGTGTAATGTGTCTATCAGGGACGTCTTCAAGTGTGATGGTCTTCTCGCGATCAATAAGCTCCCAAGACAGGGGAAGCGTATCAGAGTCCACGACAAGCCTCTGTGGAGTTGTGTAATCGCAAAGACCCTCATCAGTAATAGAGGGACCGTAGCTGGTCCAGGAGTGCGTAAATAAGAGGTGATACTGGTCCAAAGAGGCTGCCTCAACACCTGGGATCGGAATGTTGAATGCCGGGTGCGCGCCAAGGGTGAACGGCAGTACAACGTTTGCAGGATTGGTGACCTCATACGTTTGCGTCAGCGTATCGCCATCTACCGAGAAGATCAACTTAAGTTCAAAGTCATAGGGGTAAGACTTGCGAGTCTCTTCTGTGCTTTTTAGCTGGAGCGTTACAGAAGAGTCGCTTTTCTCGACAACCTCAAACTGGTTGAGGCGAGCAAGGCCATGACGTGCAAGAGAAACGGTGCCTTCTGCAGAGTCTGCTTTTCCATCTTTAAGTACACCAACAATAGGGAAGAGAATAGGGGCACGCCTCGGCCACCAGTTGGAATCGCCTTGCCAGAGGTATTCGGACTCACCTTTGCGTAAGCTCATGAGCTGTGCACCCATGGTGTCAATTGAAGCGGTAAGAGAGCCGTTAGAAATAGAAATGATTTCAGACATAGATGCCTCCAGCTAAAGAATAAGCCAGCCTCTTTTGAGACTGGCTTAGTATACCAAGTTAGAAGGGCAGAAAGACTAGTTGTTGTCTGCCATCTGAGCCTGAACAGCGGTGATTGCAACAACACCAACAATATCATCAGCGGAGCAACCACGGGAGAGGTCGTTAACAGGACGAGCAATGCCCTGAAGAATTGGACCGTATGCCTCAGCACCACTGAAGCGCTGAACAAGCTTGTAGCCAATGTTTCCAGCCTCAAGGTTAGGGAAGACCAGGATGTTTGCGTTTCCTGCTACCTTAGAGAATGGGGCCTTGAGCTTACCAACCTCAGGAACAAGAGCTGCGTCAAGCTGAAGATCACCGTCGAGTGCAAGCTCAGCGTTCTTCTCGTGAGCAAGCTTTGTGGCCTCCTGGACCTTCTCGGCAGTTGCGCCGCCAGCAGAGCCCATAGTGGAGTAGGAGAGCATGGCAACGCGAGGCTCGTCGCTCATAAATGCGCGCCAAGAATCAGCGGAAGCAAGGGCAATCTCGGAGAGCTCCTCTGCAGATGGATCAATGTTGAGGCCGCAGTCAGCAAAGAGCAGGGTGCCGTCCTCACCAAAGTCAGTAGTGGTGCTCATGATGAAGAATGCAGAAACAAGCTTGGTACCAGGAGCAGTCTTGATGATCTGCAGTGCAGGCCTTAGGGTGTTTGCGGTAGAGTGGCAAGCGCCAGAAACCAGGCCGTCAGCGTCGCCCATCTTTACCATCATGGTTGCAAAGTAGGTAGCGTCGTTCATCTGCTTGCGAGCTTCCTCAATGGTAACGCCCTTGCGAGCACGAAGTTCAGCAAACTTCTGAGCATATGCCTCATGACGCTCGTCAGCAGCAGGGTCTACCACAGTTGCGCCTGGAACATCAATCTGCTCAGGATCGCCAAGAATAATGACCTTTGCAATACCCTCTGCAACAATCTTCTTTGCTGCATCGATGGTACGCTGATCCTCACCCTCTGGAAGAACAATAGTCTTTACGTCGGACTTAGCGGTTTCTTTCATACGGTCAAGAAACTTGCTCATGTGTCGTGCTCCAATCATACTTTGACATCTGTGCCTCGTTGAATTTTGCACTTCTCAACTTGTAGTGTGTACAAAAGCCAGACACAAAAAGCTAAGAAATGCATTTTCACACTAGTTGAACATTTTACGCCTAACGGCAGAGCTTTGCGCCCCGCATGACTCACTTTATGGCCTCGTGTTAAAATGAGTGAAGTTTCACATACAAATCCTGCGCACTTAGGCGCACACGGAGGTTTACATGTCTATCAATCATGGTCTTCCTGCCGGTTTTAACCCCGACAACTACGACGTTATTGTTGTTGGAGCTGGCTATGCAGGCGCAGTTGTTGCTCGTCGTATGGCAGAAAACTGCAATTCAAAGGTAGCAATCTTTGAACGCAGAAACCACATTGCCGGTAATGCTTACGATCGCCTTGATGATGCGGGCGTTCTTGTTCACGAGTACGGTCCACACATCTATCACACCATGAGTGACCGCGTTCACCAGTTCCTCTCGCGCTTTACTGAGTGGACTAACTACCAGCATAAAGTTCTGGCTAACATTAACGGCCAGCTGATGCCTGTTCCTTTTAACCACCAGTCTTTGAAGCTTGCCTTTGGAGAAGATCGTGGCGAGAAACTCTATCAGAAGCTGGTTCTTACGTTTGGTGAAAACGTCAAAGTTCCTATCATGGAGCTTCGCGAGAAGAACGATCCAGATCTGGAAGAGATTGCCGATTACGTTTACGAGAACGTCTTCCTGCACTACACCATGAAGCAGTGGGGAAAGACTCCAGACCAGATTGACAAGTCCATCACAGGCCGCGTTCCAATCTTTGTCGGCGATGATGACCGCTATTTCCCAGGTGCAACCTATCAGGGCATGCCAAAAGAGGGCTACACTAAGCTCTTTGAAAACATGCTTGACCATGACTTGATTGATGTCTTTTTGGATGTTGATGTTCGTGACATCATGAAGCTCAGCGCTTCTAACATTAGCGTTTGCGAGAAACCATTTGTGGGCGAGGTAATCTATACCGGTCCTCTGGATGAGCTTTTCAACCTTGATCAAGGTGCTCTGCCTTATCGTACGCTTGATATGCAGTTTGAGACGCTTGATCAAGATCAGTTCCAGCCTGTTGGCACCGTTAATTACACCACCAGCGAGGACTTTACTCGTATCACTGAGTTTAAGAACATGACTGGTCAGGTTCTTCCTGGTAAAACAACCATCATGCGTGAGTACTCACATGCATATGTTCCAGAGAGTGGTCAGACCCCTTATTACGCTATTCTCGAGCCAGAAAATCAGGAGCTCTATCGTTCTTACAAGGAGCGCACTTCTGGCATTCTGAACTTCCACGCAGTTGGTCGCCTTGCTGAGTATCGCTACTACGATATGGATGGCGTTGTTGCTTCTGCACTGGAACTTTCTGACGAGCTTATTGCTCATCAGGCATAGGGAGCTTGCATGAAAAAGACAATTACCTTTGGTATTCCATGCTATAACTCTTCGGAGTACATGGATCACTGCATTGAGTCAATTCTTGAGGGCTCTGATTATGCCGATGACGTGCAGATTGTTATTGTTGATGACGGCTCTGTAAAGGATGATACTGCCGCTAAAGCTGATGCTTGGCAGGAGCGTTACCCCAACATCATCAAGGCAGTTCATCAAGAGAACGGCGGCCACGGCATTGCTGTTATGAAGGCTGTTTCTCATGCCGATGGTGTGTACTTCAAAAACATTGATTCAGATGACTGGGTAGACGGGGACGCTCTGAAGACCTTCCTTCAGCAGCTTCGCACCTTTATTGCCTCTGATAATCCTGTTGACCTGGTACTCTCCAACTACGTCTACGAGCACGTTGAGGATAATACCCAGAACTTTGTAGATTATCGCGATGCTGTTCCTACCAACAAGATTATTGGCTGGGACGAGATTGGCCGCTTCAAGCTGTCTCAGTACCTTTTGATGCACGCAATTACCTACCGCGTTGAGGTTCTGCGTTCTGCAAATATCCAGATGCCTGAGCACACTTTCTATGTGGATAACGTCTATGCCTACGTTCCATTCCCTAAGGTAAAGACTATCTACTACGTTGATGTTGACTTGTATCGTTATTTTATTGGTCGAGACGATCAATCAGTCAACGAGAAGGTCTTAACAAGTCGCGTTGATCACTATTGGCGTGTTGCTCGTGATATGATGCACGCATATCACATCTACGACGACATTTCTTCTCAACGTCTTCAGACGTACATGATGAGTTACTTCACCATCATCATGGCTATCTGCTCAGTTTTCTCTAAGATGAGTGACCGTGAGGATGCCATGGACCAGCTTGAGGAGCTTTGGGATGAGCTCCGCGCTTATGACAAGAAGATGTACCGCAAGGCTCGCTACGGTCTTGTAGGCACCGCTACAAATCTTCCTGGTAAGATTGGCAAGACAGTCACCATCGGTGGCTATCGCGTTGCTCAGAAGGTTGTTAAGTTCAACTAAACGTTCTTTCAAATCTAAAAGCAAAACCCTCGCATCCTGAACTGCCTCCCATTTCTTGGACATAAGAAATGGGAGGCAGTTCATATGCGGGT
>CAKARF010000067.1 GCA_916720465.1 uncultured Atopobium sp.
AGCTTCTCGCAATAGTCGGCAGCGCCGTGAATATCTGAAGCAATTACAACCTTCATCAACGTATCCTCTCTATACGTGTTTCTACACGTAGCTTCATACGCGTGTATCAATCAATTATTTTATGGTATTGATGGCGTCTAACCAGTTACAAGCGCTGGCAATTCGGTCACCGTGCAAATGCCTGCTTAGAACCTACCAGTCATCCTTGCGTCGGGATCAGCCTCGGAAACACGTTGACGAAGATCTACAATAGCCGCAGGTATCTCGTCTGTGTTGTACGGCGTCATCTGGTACACCCAGTTAATCCAGTTGCGATACAGCAAATTAGCATGTGCGCGCCAAGTAAATAGCGGCTGCTTTTCTGGATCATTATCAGGGAAGTAATTCTCTGGCAGACGAATAGGCAGACCCTTGTGGAAGTCGCGCCAATACTCCTCTGCAAGTGTGTCGCGATCATATTCAAAATGACCGGTTACAAAAATTTCGTGAAAGTCTCTTGTGGCGAGAAGTGCAGGACCGCTGGTAAATCCCTCAGAAAGCACGGCAAGCTCAGGATGATCTACCAAAGCTGATGTCTCAATTGCAGCATGACGAGAGTGTGGCATGTAATGTACCTCGTCAAATCCATTGGTGAGGAAGCAATACTCATCGCATAAACGCTGCGGGAAAATACCAAAAAGCTTAGCGCCCAGCATCTTCTTGTGAATATCGTGCAGGTAATAGAGGCCGGCTAGTGCGCCCCAGCACAGGTACATGGTAGAAAAGACGTGTTCCTGAGACCAGTCAACAATGCGACAAAACTCATCCCAATAGTCAACGTCCTCGTATTTGAGGTCCTCAATAGGGGCGCCGGTAACAATCAAACCGTCATAATTTTTATCTTTGAAGTCATCAAAAGTTGAATAAAACGTAACCAGATGGTCTGCAGCGGTGTTTTTAGATTCATGCGAAGAGATACGCATAAAGTCACACGTAACCTGTATAGGAGACTTCGAAATCAAGCGGAGAATCTGTGTCTCGGTCTGAATTTTCTTAGGCATTAAATTCAAAATTGCCAGGCGCAGTGGACGAATCTCCTGGTGTTCTGCAACTTCTTCCTCAAGCGCAAAAATACGCTCTTCTTGCAGTGTCTTCTTAGCTGGTAAACCATCTGGAATATTAATAGGCATGGCAACTCCCTTTAGCTAATCGTTGCACATAAGTATACTTGTTTGTATGGAAATAACTTTTGCCGAGCTCGGGCTAAACGAGCAAATTCTGGCAGGCGTAGCAACACTTGGGTTCAGCGCGCCTACTCCCGTGCAAGCCGCGGCAATTCCCGCCGTCCTCGCGGGCAAGGACGTTGTCGCGTCAGCGCAAACGGGAACGGGTAAAACTGCAGCGTTTATGTTGCCTACGCTGCAGCGTATTGCTGTCGAGAAACCCGGTGGAGCCGAGAAACCCGACGCCAAAGAGCCCAACGCGAGCGCCAAACCCAACGCGAGCGCCGGGCGCGGCGCTAAACGCGGGGGTGCCAAGTGCAACGACGCCAAACGCAACGCGTACCCCCGCGCGCTCATCATCACGCCAACGCGAGAGCTTGCGGCACAAATTGACGACGTTGCCAAAAGCGTTTGCGCATCCACCGGTCAGCAAGCTGTCATTGTCACCGGTGGCGCTCGCTACAAGCACCAGATAACCGCGCTGCAAAAAGGTTGCGATGTGCTGGTGGCAACACCTGGCCGCCTGATTGATCTTCTCGACAAGAAGCATACAAGCCTAGAGAACATCCAGGTGCTGGTGCTTGACGAGGCAGATCGCATGCTTGACATGGGATTTTGGCCAAGCGTTCGCCGCATTATGGAGCAACTGCCCAAGGCGCACCAAACACTGCTTTTCTCGGCAACGCTCCCCGCATCAATTACCTCAACCATAGATGCGCTGCTCAAAGATCCGGAACGCATTGAGATTGCAAGAACTGGACAGACTGCGGCAACAATCGAGCAACATTTATGCTCGGTCACTCAGGGACAAAAACCGCAGCTCTTAAAGGCTCTTATCGATTCGTTTGATCCTGCGCCAGAGCGTGTGTTGGTGTTCTGTAGGACAAAGTCGCGCGTTGACAGCATTTACAAAAACCTCAAAGCCGCAGGTCTAAAGGTTGATGTTATGCATGCGGACCGTCCGCAAAAGGCTCGCGCAAGAGCACTGGAGCGATTCCGTAATGGCGCCATTCAGGTTCTTGTTGCAACCGACGTCATGAGTCGCGGCATTGATATCCAGGGCATTGATGTGGTCATTAACTTTGACGTGCCGCTTGATCCTGAGGATTATGTTCACCGCATTGGTCGAACAGGCCGTGCAGGAGCCGCAGGTCAGGCGTTCACTTTTATGGGACCAGATGAGGTCACGCCGCTCAGAGAAATTGAATATTTCACAAAAGCGCTCATTCCTACATGGGATCTACCTGGCTTTTCTTATGACTCGGGTCGCATTATGCTTCAAGACTCCCGCTCTACCGCCAAGACCACGCGTTCGATGTTCTCGGGCTCAAGGTCAAAAGGCAAAGGCTTTGGATTTGGCGGTAGATATGGCCGACACACGTAATCTATAATCAGACGCAGTTGGCTAATACAGTAAAGGAATCAAAATGGGTCCTTTTAGTAATGCTGGTGTAATTTTTGCTCTTGGAGCTGCAGTTTTACACGTAGTCATATTTTATCTAGAGTCATTTGCCTGGACTTCTGACGGTGCGCTTAAAGCCTTTAACATGACAAAAGAAGAGGCAGAGAGCACTGAGAAGATGGCTTTTAACCAGGGATTTTACAATCTCTTTCTTGCCATTGAGGTATTCGTTGGCGTCTTCTTGATGGCTAACAGAAATCCACTAGGTAAAGCGCTTGTCACCTTTGCTGTTTGTTCAATGGAATTTGCCGCAATTCTTCTTTTTGTGACTTCTCCCGACAAACGCTCTGCAGCTATCAAGCAGGCAATATTCCCTCTTATGGCTCTCTGCAATTTTTTTATGTAACTTTTTGAGCATCGATACTGGGTGCATACAAGCGCCCAGCCTTTTGTAAGCGCTTCTCGCGAGAAGGAACATCATGAAGCAACTCCGCCCTTATCCACAGGTTATTGTCACCAAGAAAGCAGCTCGCGCGCTTGCAGGCGGCCATCCTTGGGTCTTTGAGGGCGAGGTCATTCGCATGGAGCCATCTCCAGAAAGTGGCGAGCAAGCTCAGAATGGTTGCATTGTTGATGTCTTTGAAGAGAACGGCACCTACCAGGGAACCGGTCTTCTGTCAGAAATGAGCAAGATTCGCGTCAGAATTGTGACAAGAAATGCCAACGATAGACTCAACGAAGCGTTTTGGAGTCGCAAGATTAGCTGGGCGTGGGAACACCGCAAAACCACTATGGGAAATCGCGCTCTACCAGGGGCTGAGCCCGATACCAATTGCTGCCGTGTCATCTTCTCTGAGGCCGATGGCTTTCCTGGCTTAATCGTTGACCGCTACGAGAATGTGCTTGTTGCGCAGGTAGGAACCGTTGGCATGGAGCATCTGCGTGATGCTATCTATCCACTGCTGCTTGAGGTTTTATCTGCAGATGGCCAGGTAATCGACGGCATTTACGAAAGAAATGACTCCCCCTCTCGCCTTAAAGAGGGGCTTCCGCAATATAAAGGCTGGTGGACAGGCTCTTTACCGGACGAGAATGGCTTGATTTCAGAAAGCCTCCTTTCCCTGCCTTCAACTCACGTTCTTGCAACCGAAAACGGACTCAAGTTCAATCTTGACCTGGAGAACAGCCAAAAAACAGGCTTTTTCTTGGATCAAAAATATAACCGTCGAGCAGTTCGCCAGCTTGCACAAGGCCGTCGTGTACTGGATTGTTTCTGCCACGTTGGTCCATTTGGCCTAAACGCTGCAGCGGGAGAAGCAGAATTTGTCCGCTGCGTAGATGTCAGCCAGACCGCCATTGATCTTGCTCGCCAAAATGCGGAGCTCAACGGCTTAGCGAATAACATGGACTTTACCTGTGCAAACGTCCTTGAATACCTGCCAGAACTGGCTGGTGACCGAGGTCAGCTCAAGGCAGAAGGAGGTCCATTTGACCTCATCATTCTGGATCCGCCTGCATTTACCAAGACGCGCGACAAGGTTCGCAGCGCCATGCGTGGCTATAAGGAAATCAATGCTGCAGCCATGAAGCTGCTACCTCGAGGTGGCTACCTGGCAACCTGTTCCTGCTCTCACTTCATGATCAGAGATCTTCTCGCCCAGGCAATTGCCGAGGCAGCTCACCATACCAACGTGCAGCTCAAGCAAATTGAAGAGCGGCAGCAAGCTCCTGACCACCCAATTCTTTGGGGTGTTCCCGAGAGCCATTACCTTGATTTCTTTATTTTCCAGGTGATCTAAAACCTACAGTCCGTTCTTCAAAGAGCACTTTATGAGATTTATTCCATATTGTGATATAATACTCTTATAAATTATTTTACTAATTTATAAGAGTATTTATGGCATACTTTGGAGGCTCTTATGGCTGAGACGGATGTCAGGGATTCACCTAAACAAGCAACCTCAAACAAATACCAGCCTTACTTAACCTATGGGTTATTAGCTTTTATTGGTGGTTTTGCCGGACTTCATACATTTTATAGAACAGGTAAAATCTCGTCCTTCAGGACTGTATTATCTGGGTGTTTCCTCTATTTTCTTGTCTCTTATAACTATTGGTATCTCTATGCTCTCCTCGCACTTATAAATTCTTTTATTACACTCTCTATCGTCTTTGATAAAAATGTAACTAATCAAAATGTCCAAGGGCACGCGTCTCAGCCCCAAACAGCTGACGATAATGACAAATTAATCTTAATCACAATCGCTGTATTTGCATTATTCCTATTAGCAAGCGCGACTCTATCTTTTGTATTCAGCATCTCAATGGCTGTAAAGCTCATTCTTCTAGTAGCTTTCATTGGTCTTGGAGCTTTGCTGATAGCTGCTAGTGGAATCAAGATTTCTTTTAAATAGTTCTTCCAGACTTCTTATTTTTCCAAACTTTTGCTTTTACGACGTTCTTTAAAGAACGCTTTGAGCTGTGCAGATGCCTCGTCTGCTAATACTCCGCCTGAGACCGCAAACTCGTGATTAAGTCTTGAATCACCACTCACGTCAAACAACGTGCCCGTTGCGCCGCCCTTGGGATCAAACGCGCCAAACACGCAGCGATCAATACGAGCATTGACCATCAACCCTGCACACATCAAGCAAGGTTCCAGTGTTACGTACACCGTACAGCCCGAAAGTCTCCAGCGTCCAAGCTTTTTTGAAGCCTCTTGCATGGCGAGAAACTCAGCGTGCGCAGAAGGGTCGTTATC
>CAKARF010000068.1 GCA_916720465.1 uncultured Atopobium sp.
ATCAAGGAGCTCTTCCGTGCGCTCAATGACTGGCCCAACTCTCCTAGCTACATTCAGGAGCGCCTTGATTGGTACACCTCGTTTGGCTTGCAAAACTCTGAAGAGGCTCTCTCCTCCTTTGTTGCTAAACAGCAAGCGGCAGTCTTCAAAGATACTGCCACGTACAACCAGGCTTTTCATAAGCTCTACGACACCAGCCAGCCTCACCAAAGCGCCTGGTCACAGATGCAGAGTACCTATGACCAGCTGGTGGAACAGCAACACAGTAATGAAACAGCTGCTGCCCGCGTGGTTGGCCTTGTAATAGAAACCAGACCTGACACTATTACGCCGGATAACCTACGCATGTTTAGGCAGCTTGGGTGCACCAAAATTCAAATTGGCATTCAAAGTACGCGTCAAGAAATACTTGATGCAAACAAACGCCAGATGTCGGCCGCGCAGATTAAGCGAGCTTTCTCGCTCATCCGTTTGTACGGATTTAAAATCCATTCTCATCTGATGGTTAATCTTCTTGGGGCAACACCAGAGGCAGATAAACAGGACTTCAAGACGTTTGTTACAGATCCAGGTTTTCTCCCTGACGAGATCAAGCTCTACCCCTGTGCGCTGGTGGCCGGAACACAGCTGGTGCAGAAGTATCGCGAAGGTGCGTGGCAACCATATGCCAAAGATGAGCTGGTAGACGTGCTTGTTCAAGACGTGCTTGCAACGCCTCCATACGTGCGTATTTCTCGCATGATTAGAGACATTAGCGCCACCGATATTCTGGTGGGAAACAAACATACCAACCTTCGTCAGATGGTGGAGCAAGAGCTGGCCACCGAAGACGTCGCATGCCACGTACAGGAGATTCGTTTTAGAGAGATTAACCAGCAGCAGGTACGCGCCGCGGAACTTACCCTTCAAGACTTTGTTTACACTACCGCGGTCAGTGACGAGCACTTCCTGCAGTGGGTAACTGCCGACAATAAAATCGCAGGTTTCTGTAGGCTTTCACTTCCCCACTGGGACAAACTGACCACTGGCGTATGTGATGTTACCGCCAATGAGCTGCTGGTACAGCCAGGTCAAGCCATGATCAGAGAGCTCCACGTGTACGGACAGGCGCTTTCGCTGGGCTCAGAAGGAATGTCTGCTCAGCATCAGGGCTTGGGTCAAAAACTTCTTGCCAAAGCATCATCTATCGCAGCTGAGACGGGTTATACCAGTCTTAACGTTATCAGCTCAATTGGAACGCGAGCCTACTATCGCGCTCAAGGCTTTACTGATGCAGGCCTCTACCAGCAAAAAGCTCTGTAAAGGGGACGTGGCCTTGCACCTCTAGACAAGCTTTATACGCTTACTTCATACGTCGCAAAAAAATGCCGAGAAGACCACTGATCTTCTCGGCATATTCATGAGCGTCACCCTCTCCTGGACGCGAATGAATTCTATGGAATCAGCGACAGAATCTGAGAGAGGCTCTTCTTGCCGAAGTCAACCTTCTGACCGTCGTTGATAACCAAGCATGGAACACTCATGACATCGTAGGTGTCTTTGAGCTCCTTGAAGTGGTTGATGTCATAGACATCACAGGTGACCTGAGGGTTGTCTGCAGCAATACGCTGAGCCGCTACAACAACGTCTGGACACATGGTACAAGAAAGTCCTACCAAGACCTGCAGATGTGTCTTTGACTCGATGGCGGCAATGGATGCCTTATCCTCATCACTAATAGGCTGGCCAGGACCTGCGACGTTGTAGAGGCCAAGAACAAACGAAGTGAACTCATGGCCGCCGGGAACACCGTGGAACGCAAGACCTGTTGGCGCACCATCTTCTGCGCACACACGAACAACAGGAAGGTTCTTCTCGCCCGTGCCTGAAACCGTCTGAACGCTCAGCTTGTCAGTCATGGAAGAAAGCTCTTCCATGTAAGCTACGAGCTCCTCAGAGACAGGCCTCTGGTCCAGCTCCAACTGAAGCTCAAGCGGGCGAGCCATGCGCTCAAAGACAGCGTTGAGCTGTGCCTTCATGTCATCGGTGAAAAGCTCTCCAGAGTCAGAAGTGGTCTTAGCCGCTGAGGCCTCAGGGGCTTCCTTCTTGGACGAGATACGCGTGACGTTCATCTGCGGAACAAGGCCGGTCTTTTCTTGAGCGCGCTTAATGTAGCGCTCCATCTCGGTGGCGGTAGTTGCCGCCTGACCAATAGCCGTTGCAACCTGACGCAGTGGCTTCTGGCACACATCACCCGCACCAAAGAGGCCCTCACAGGTTGTTTCCTGGTGCTCATTGGTAATCAGATAGCCGTAGTCATCTGTCTGAGCCAGTTCTTTTACCAAGTCAGTCTCAGGCGCGTAACCCGCGAAGACAAAGACACCAATGGAATCGCCATCTTCTGGAGCAAAGGTGGTCTTCTCGCCTGTTTTCAGATTCTTGTATGTAATAGACCTGAGCGCAGAATCTCCAGCAACGGATTCAACCTGTGTGTTATAGAGAACCGTAATATTTGGATTGGTGCGAGCAGCTTCAGACGACGCAGGAGCGCAGGTAAACGCCTCCTCACGTACAAGAACGGTAACGTGCTTTGCATACTTGGTCAAAAACACGCTTTCCTCTGCAGCCGCAAAGCCTCCACCGATTACAAAGACTTCTTTGCCGGTAAAGAACTCACCGTCGCAGGTGGCACAATAGGCAACACCGTGACCTTGGTAGTCCTCTTCTCCCACAAATCCAATATGGCGAGGATGTGCTCCTGTGGCGAGAAGAACGGAGAGGCAGGGACGCTCGCCTTTAGTGGTGTGAACTACCTTGACATCTCCGGACATGTCCAGGTCAGTGACTTCTGCCAGCAAAAACTCTGCGCCAAAGGCCTCAGCCTGCTTGCGCATAGTTTCCGAAAGCTCAGAACCACTGGTAGAGAAAACTCCCGGATAATTAACGACCTCATTAGTGATGGTGATCTGTCCGCCAAAATGGTCCTTCTCGACAACCAAAACACGGTAGCGAGCGCGGGCCAGATAGAGGGCGGCGGTGAGCCCTGCTGGCCCACCGCCGATAATCACCGCGTCGTAGAGGTCTTTGACGTCGGTCATTGTAAGCTCCCTAAATCTTAGAGCTGACCAACAAGGTCAAGGCTTGGCTTCAGAGTCTCAGCGCCTGGCTGCCACTTAGCTGGGCAGACCTGATCGCCGTGCTCTGCGACAAACTGTGCAGCCTGGAGAAGACGGAGAAGCTCCTCAGCGTTACGGCCAATACCACCAGCAGTGACAAGCTCAACCTGAATGACGCCTTCTGGGTCAACGATGAAAGCACCGCGCTCAGCAAGGCCTGCGTCCTCAATAAGGACCTCAAAGTTCCTTGCAAGAACGTGAGCTGGGTCAGCGAGCATTGGGTAGGTTACCTTAGAGATACGCTCGGACTCCTCATGCCATGCCTTGTGAACAAACTCAGTGTCGCAGGAAACAGAGTAAACCTCTGCACCAGCAGCCTGGAACTTCTCATAGTTGTTTGCAAGATCCTCAAGCTCAGTTGGGCAGACAAAGGTGAAGTCTGCTGGATAGAAGAAGAACAGGCTCCACTTGCCCAGTGTAGACTCCTTGCTTACCTCAGTGATGTTACCGTTGTGGAATGCGTTTACCTTAAAATCACCAATTTGCTTACCAATAAGAGACATAGTCAGTTCCTTTCTGTAAGTAAAACAACTTATAAAACGTGCTACTTAGGAGTTTACTCTCTTTAACTCTTTTGTCAATAACAATAATGATTACTATTTATTTCCACAAAAAGAAACAGGCCAGATTACTCTGACCTGTGAACAGTTGGTGGGCGTTATAAGATTTGAACTTATGACCTCTTCCGTGTCAGGGAAGCGCTCGTCCCCCTGAGCTAAACGCCCGAATATGTTTGCTGCTGGGGATGCAGCAAGGGATATATTACGAGAAACCCGCCCCTCTTGCAACTGTCAAATGAAACTTTTTTTGAAATCTGCAAAAGATCGGTTCGTCGCAACATTGATGGCTATTTAAATACCGCGGGCTATCAAATGAATGACTGCTTTTTAAACCCGTACGTCTTCTGCACCTCAATTATTAAAAAATAGGTAACTGGATTGTAAAAGCATACGGTCAGAAGTATTATGGCAAGTTGTTCGATTGAGGGAGAAACTTATGAACTTTCTGGAATATAACAAAGACGAGAAACTCTGCTTTAATTATAAGAAATCATGCGGTCTCTGGTTAATTGTTGTGGCTCTCATCATTTTTGCAGCTACCGTAATAGGTGGAAAGCAGATTATCAATATGTCCGTATTTAGCTTTGGATATGTTGCAGCCTTCTTATCAATAAATACAAATAAGAAAGTTCTCAATAAGTTTTCCGATGGTCCTTCAAGTAAGTTTCAGAACAAAATGTCTCTATACGCTGTGATTTTCTTATTCATTTTGATGTTTTTATTAGGTGGACCATTTTTTGCAACTGAAAACTGGAGACTTATTTGGTTGGGTGCGTTAATGGCCACGGCACTGCACTTTTTCCTCTATTACTTTGTGCACGGAAAATCGATGATTTATCTGGCAATACTCTGTGCCATCAATGTTGGTATAGGTTATATTTTTCCAGACATCCCACTGACAATAACTGCCTATATTGATGCGGCAATTAAACTTGGCTTTGGAATATACCTGTTCTTTTTCTCAAAGCCAACTCAACAAAAATAACCTTCGCCTAGAGACCGTGTGCGTCAAACGTGTCCTTAACCAGTGCAACAAGCATTGGTATAAACACAGCTACGCCTGCTAAGAGCATTGGATTGTCACGTACTTCCGGAATGTCCTGTAAGAAATTCTGCAGATCATAGACAAGACCAACGGCAACGGCAATAAGAATAGGTGCCAGAATAATCAAAATAGGATTTGGTGGTTTACGCATAAGGATGCTTTCTTTTACAAGTACTGCACACGCAGCGGTCCAATAGAGCAAAGATACGTATCAAGCCACATTCTGGCTTTTCTTTCTTACTTCTTCCCTACTTCTTACGCTTAACCTTAATTTGAATGCCAGAGGTCTCTGGACGAGACGATGTAGAAGCAACAGCGGGTTTCTCGCCATTTACAAAGGCAGAGAAACGCTGGCGGAAACGGTTCCACTTGTGGTAGATAGGCTCGTGGTCGTGAGATCTGAGACCCAAAAGCATGCTTGCTG
>CAKARF010000069.1 GCA_916720465.1 uncultured Atopobium sp.
TACAAATTACTGAGCCTTCTTACGAAGTCTACGAGCACGGTTTGCAAGATTGCGGACCGTGCTTTCCATTCCATGAGGAACGTAGGCCAGCGATTCTAAGTCTTCTGGAAGGTAGTCAACAAGACTGACAGGCTCTGTGGGTGTGAAATCTGCTGGTACAGGACCTGGAGCAATCAGGTAGGCATGAACCTTAGCGCCCTGGGCGCCAAGTTTTTGTTCGTACTCACTAGGAACATCGTGAGGAAAATCTGTCTGTGCATCTCGCGTTTTCCAAATAAAGTTGTAACCAGCAACTTCAACTTGCTCAAGAGAAAAATCAAAAAGTGGCTGACTGTCCGTTTTAAGACGAACAACACCCTCTTTAGCTAAAACATTTCTGTACTGCATAAGACGTTCAGCATCAGTGAGGCGCAACTTTGCCTGTCTGATTCGAGGAAATGGTGCAGGGAAGTTGAGGTAAATAACAGAGACTTCTTCTGGCGAGAAGTACTCATCAATCTTCATGCCGGTACCAGGTACTACGATGGCGTTAGGCACTCCTGCTTCATACATTGTTTTAGCAGCATATGAAATACAGATAGGTTCTGTATCAATGGCTACAAAAAGCACGTTAGGATTTGCCTTAGCTTGAGCAGCAGTAAAAGATCCCTTACCGCAGCCAAGGTCTACACGGACCTCAGAGAAGGGGACATGTCCCTCAGCAGTAATTGGCGCACACGCAGAAGCCCACGTACCTCTCAAAGCCTCTGGATGAGGCTCAATGACGCTGGAATACGCCTCTAAGCGCTCTTCCAGAACAAAGTTTTTAGGCAAACGTGCATGTAGTGCGCGCAAAGCAACTCCTCAACAAGTGGGCAAAATCAGCGTTTCTTTACAGAAGCTGATCAAGCGTTTCTCCGTACGAAGGTAGGAATTCTGTCATAAAATCGCGCACTTCTGGAAGAGAATCTGCTAAATCTTCAACAACTCCACGAGTTGAGGCTTCAGCGGTAATAAATTCTGAGTTTCCAGACTGAGCCTCCTCAATACACTTAATAAGTGCCGCAATCTTATCTGCAGCTTTAATAAGCTTTCTAAGATAAACTTCACTCTCCGAAGCCTCAGTGCTGTGAGTGAGCACCTGAGCATAGGCATCTTGCAGGTCTTCTGGCAGTGTGGAGAGAATGGTTTTCTCGGCACGTGCCTCTACCTGATGATAGGCATCTCTAATCTCTGAATTAGCATACTTTACAGGCGTGGGCATGTCTCCGGTAATAATTTCTGAGGCATCGTGATACATGCCAATAAGGGCAGCGCGATCTGCATCAAGATTTCTGTGGTAGCGCACATTTGCAATAGTTGCCAGACAGTGAGAAATAACGGCCACGTCAAGGGCGTGTTCAGCAAGACTTTCTGAGCGAGAATTGCGCATAAGCGACCAGCGCTCAATATAGCGCATGCGAGAAATAAGTGCGAAAAAGCTAGACTGCGACGAAGAATTCTGAGACATTGCCCCTCCTTAATTTGTTTTCTCAACCTTACCACGGATACCGGACAAAAACTGTTTTGACACAACTATGCAATGTAGTCATAGCAAATATGAAGTAATCAAATACTTTAGATGTTTATATGAAATTATTGATATCTGAACACCCGTTCATGGGTATTTTTGCTCCGCTTACCGGCAACCAAGGCTAACTTATTCCAAATGAGTTAACCGGGGCTTACTATGCAAGTAAACCTCGTCCGTTTAAAAGAAGTGAGCGGACAACAAAGGAAGGATGGGAAACATGAGTAAGTATGCTTTTGTAGGCGGCAAGCTCGTAGACGGTACTGGCGCTGCTCCAGTTGAGGACTCCCTTGTCCTTATCGATGACGACAAGATTACCTATGCTGGTCCTCGCAAAGAGGTCCCAGAGGGATATGAGGTTCGTGACGCATCCGGTCAAACCGTAATGCCTGGTCTTGTTGATACACACCTGCACTTCTCCGGCAACCTGACCGACAACGATAACGACTGGGTTATCGAGTCCGTTGCTCAGAAGCAGGCATGCGCAGTCAAGCAGGCTTATGACGCACTTACCCACGGCCTCACAACCGTTGTTGAGATCGGCCGTAACGGTATTGCTATCCGTGACCTCGTTAACATGGGCATTATGCAGGGTCCTCGTATCTTTGCTACCGGCCTTGGCCTTTGCCGCGTTGCTGGTCACGGTGACTCTCACCACCTGCCACTGCAGATTTCCAAGGACGGACACCCTTGGGGCGACCAGGTAGACGGTCCATGGGAGCTTCGTAAGGCAATCCGCCGTCGCCTTCGTGAAGAGCCTGACGGCATCAAGATCTGGGCAACCGGTGGCGGCATTTGGCGCTGGGACTCCGACCGTCTGCAGCTCTTCTGCACCGAGGAGATCAAGGCAATTGCTGACGAGTGCGCACTGGTAGGCATTCCTCTGTACGCTCACTCCTACAATAACTTTGACGCTGCATATGACTGCGTCCGCTTTGGTTGCAAGCAGCTCATTCATGGCTTTGAGCTTGACGAGCGCACCATGAAGCTTATGGCTGAGCAGGGAACATACTTCACTCCAACCATCGGCTTCCTGCCAACTTGGTACGGAACTTATCCACCAGACTGGACTCCAGAGCTTGACGCATTCCCAGGCGAGACTGTTGTCGACAAGGGCCTTGCACGCACCTACGCTAACCTGCGTAAGGCTTATGACATGGGTATCACCATTACCATCGGCTCCGACTCCTTCAGCTTTGTCACTCCTTACGGCTATGTCACCATCGACGAGATGTATGACTTTGTCGAGAAGGTTGGCATCTCTATCCTTGATACCATTGCAGCTGCTACTTACAACGGCGCAAAGATGCTTGGCAAGGAGAACGAGTTTGGTGCTGTCAAGGAAGGCCTCTCTGCTGATATCCTCGTAGTCAAGGGCGACGTTGCTAACAACATCCGCGACCTCACGCCTGAGAACATGGACGTCATCATGAAGGAAGGCAAGATTATTGATCGCGGTAGCTTCTAAGCTTCCAGCTCGATAATTTGTAACGCGAAGGTTGGGCCCTGACTCACTTAAGCGTCAGGGCCCACTTTTACAGGCAAGAAGTTTATTCTTTGATATAAAAGTTCGACATTTGATAGGAGCTCACTATGTCTGAACCAAAGCAGGTGAAAATTGTGCTGCTTACCGGCTATTTAGGCGCAGGTAAGACCACTATTTTGAACCACATTCTCTCTAACACTGAAGGTATTCACGCAGCAGTTATCGTCAATGATATTGGCGAGATTAACGTTGATGCTGGTCTTATTAAAGACGGCGGCTACGCTAAAGAAGGCGACGTTATTCCTCTGACCAACGGTTGCCTCTGCTGCACCCTTTCTAATGACTTGGCACTTCAGTTGGGTGATTTGGCCGATACCGAGGAGTTTGACTACATCATTATTGAGGCTTCGGGCATCTGCGAGCCAATCCCCATTACCTATAACATTTCTGCATTCTGCAATCAGAGCCAGCATGCAACTAATCACTCTCACCTCAACCTTGATAACATCGTCGCAGTTGTTGACTGTGCTCGCATGTTTGAGGAGTTCCACAACGGCGCCGATCTTCTCGACCCAGACATTGAAGAGGACGACATCGAGAACCTGCTTATTCAGCAGATTGAGTTCTGCTCTACACTGGTGCTCAACAAGACCGATCTGGTTACTCCAGAGCAGCTCCACGAGCTCAAGGCGCTTGTTCGTGGCCTGCAGAAGGACGCTGTTATTGTTGAAGCGGTCAACGGTGACATTCCAATGAGCGAGCTTATCAATACGGGCCGTTTTGACTTTGACAAAGCCTACGCCTCCGCTGCTTGGATGGATGCAATGGAACACCCTGAGGAGCACGAGGACCCAGAGGTTTTGGAGTACGAGATTACTACCTTTGTGTATCGCCGCCGTCAGCCATTTGACCTGGATAAACTTAACCAGTTTGTGGCTAGCTGGCCAAAGAATATCATTCGCGTCAAGGGTAGCATCTGGATTTCACAAGACCCCGAGATGAGCTACGTATTTGAGCAGGCCGGCAAGCAGGTCCAGTTCTACGAGAATGGCATGTTCTACGCATCGCTGCCAGAGGATGAGCGAGAAACCCTTCTTGACGAGAAACCCGAGCTACGCGCAGAATGGGATGATGAACTGGGCGATCGTCAAACAAAGCTGTGCTTCATTGGCCGTCATATGAACCATGAGGAAATTGAAGCCGGTCTGGATGCATGCCTTACCGAGTATGTTCCAGACGAGTTTGATTACTAGCGTTTTCAGCGCCAAGAGCTCCGGCGCTTGAGACGAGGGACCCAGTTTATCCGGGTCCCTTTTTTAGGTTAGAGGTGCCTAATGACCAAGATTGAGCAGCTTAAAGACTGGATTCAGTCGTCAGATAACATAGTCTTCTTTGGTGGCGCAGGTGTGTCAACGGAAAGCGGTATTCCTGATTTTAGGGGTACTAACGGTCTGTATCGCCAGGGCGGCATCAAGGTAGAAAACATGACCATTGGCCTGGGCCAAGACGGCTATGACATGGGAAAAGAAGCCTACGACCTGGGAAATGGTGTAACGGTCGACCCCGACAACGAGGAGTCTTTTGCCTACAGCAAGGCGCCAGACTTTACGCTTGAAGAGATCTTCTCGCTCGATGTGTTTTTAGATTACCCCGCAGCGTATTACACGTATTTTAGAAACTCTCATCATTTGGGGGAGGCTCAGCCAAACATTGCTCACAAGTGGCTGGCAGACTTGGAAGCTGCGGGAAAGTTGCGCGCGGTGGTGACGCAAAACATCGACGGACTGCATCAAGCTGCTGGTAGTAAGCGTGTGTTTGAGCTCCATGGCAACGAGACGCGTTTTTATTGTCCAGAGTGCGGCCACACCTACACGCTTGATCAGATTGAAGAGCAGTCGTCTGTGGTGCCGCTCTGTCAATGTGGCGCAGTTATTAGGCCTGATATCGTCTTTTACGGAGAGGGCCTTGATATGGACACGGTCTACGGCGCGCTGAATGCTATCTCTCAAGCGGAGGTCCTTGTGGTTGCAGGAAGTTCGCTGGTAGTGCAGCCTGCCGCCGGTCTTCTCGACTACTACGAGGGCA
>CAKARF010000070.1 GCA_916720465.1 uncultured Atopobium sp.
CCAGCCAAAGCACCTCTGGTGCACAATGAGTTTGCTGCTCTTCTCGCTGTGAAATCCTTGCGCGTCCCGCAAGAGACAGAACAGAACGCTCTTCCAAAGACTGGTAAGGTCCAACAGTCATAGCAGCCTGTCCATTGCTCTCAAGCAAAATCATAAGAACGCCATCTGGAAACTCTTGTGACCCTTCTTTAAGCGTTCCCTCAATATGCTGCTTAGCCCAAGCAATCAAGTGCGGAGAAACCTCTTTTTGCGCAACAGCTCGCTTGCTCAGCGCACGTAAGTGCCTGTTATCAAGAGGGAGGACACCTCCAGATAATCTCCAGCGACAAACAAGTTCTGGATTATCAAGCTCAAACTTCTGAGCTGCTTCTAGCTCTTCCTGGTCCACAGTGTCCTCCCCCAACTTTTTTGAAATGAACTGCTAATCCCGAATTAGCAGATTAGTGCCTAAAGTGACGCTTGCTTGTAAACACCATTGCAATGCCGTATTCATCACAAGCAGCAATAGATTCATCATCTCTGACTGATCCGCCAGGCTGAATGATAGCCGTTACGCCATGAGCTGCTAGTGTGTCAACGTTATCTCGGAATGGGAAGAAGGCATCAGATGCTGCCACAAGATTCTTTGAATCAATTCCCATGCGCTCACAAGCTGCCTCTGCACGCTCACACGCAAGAAGAGCGGCGTCAACACGATTAGGCTGACCAGGTCCCATACCAATTCCAGCCTGATCTTTTGCAACCAAAATTGCATTTGACTTAACGGTCTTGCAAACTTTCCAAGCAAATACCAAATCGCTCAGCTCTTCTGGAGTTGGTTGGCGCTTAGTAACAACCTCAAAGCTATCTGCAGCTTCGTCTGCGTGGTCAAGGTCTTGTACTAAAAGACCTCCGTCAACAGTTCTCATCTCAAGCTCGCGGCTTCTATCGATGCCGCCCGTAGCCAATACGCGAAGATTTGTTCTCTTTGACAGGCGCTCAAGAGCCTCTTCTGTAAAGCTTGGTGCAATAAGAACCTCAACAAACTGCTTATTGATGTCTGCAAAGTGCTCAACAAACTCCAGCGGAACCTCTCTATTAACTGCAATAATTCCACCAAACGCAGAGATTGGATCGCAAGCAAATGCTCGATCGTATGCCTCAACAACATTTTCTGCCGTAGCAGATCCACAAGGATTCTGGTGTTTCAAAATAATGACTGATGGGTCATCAAACTCACGAACAGCAGCCCAAGCTGCATCAGTATCAAGCAAATTGTTGTAAGACAAGGGCTTACCCTGAAGTTGCTGAGCGTTTGCCAGAGAGTGTGCAGGAGCTCCAGGCATCTTATAAAACGCTGCGGACTGCTGAGGATTTTCTCCGTAACGAAGATCTTGTTCTTTTGTTGCCTTTACCAGCAAAGTCTCTGGGAATTTACTCTGCTCTGCTTCAACAACATCAGAAAGGTATGCGGCAATAGCGCCATCGTATGCAGCCGTTGTCTTAAATACCTTCAAAGCCAGCTGCTGGCGAGAAGCCCTTGTAGTTGCACCGTCATGGACACGCATCTCATCAAGAACACGACCATAATCTGCTGGATCAACAACAACCGTAACAAAATCGTTATTCTTTGCAGCAGAGCGGAGCATTGAAGGTCCGCCAATATCGATGTGCTCAATTGCATTTTCTAGTGTCACTGATGGGTCAGCTACGGTCTTTTCAAACTCGTAAAGGTTAACGCAGACCAGGTCAATCATGCCAATACCATTGTTCTCTGCATCTGCAACATGACCGGGATTATCTCTACGACATAAAAGGCCACCATGGACGCGAGGATGCAATGTCTTAACGCGGCCGTCCATCATCTCTGGAAATCCGGTATAAGACTCAATAGGAACTACAGGCACACCAGCCTCTTCGAGGATTTTTGCGGTTCCACCTGTTGAAATTACCTCAACGCCAAACTCTTTAGTAAGCGTTTGTGCAAATTCAACAATACCTGTTTTGTCTGTTACCGAAATTAGCGCACGTTTGATAGGGGCCTCAGCCATTGCCGCTCCTTTGTGTTCGACACTTGCTATCAGAAACATCTACAGCCTATCAGCTGCAAAACACTACGTACTAGATGTAAACAAACTTGAAACTATTCTATAATCTTCCGCTGTAAAACGCATGAAAGGCACTTATAACTATGTCTACTGATTCTCCCATCATAATCCCCTTTGAAGACGCTGACTTGCCGGAACTTATATCAATCGTTGAACGTGTCTGGTACTTGGATGGCGATGAATCAAAAGATGAAAGTCGCTCACTTGCAACTATTGATATCGCCTATTTTATTGGCGTTTCTACTCATCGCTTTGTAGCAAAGCAAGATGGTCAAATACTTGGTCTTATTTTCTGCTCAAACGGAGAAACTCCAGCAGATTTTGAAAAATGGCAGAAGTTAGAAAACGAAACAACAGCAAAAGCTAAGAAACTATTAAGTGAAGCTCGCTTTAAGGACTACGAGATCTTTGGTGATGTCGAATCCCATCTTGTTCATAACTATTGGAACACAAACACTAACAATGCCAAATGGGAAATTACTCTGTTCTGCGTTAACCCCGCTATAAAGAGCCAGGGTATTGGAGGCATGCTCTTCTCCTACATTCTGGACTTTATGAAAGAGCAAGGGGCTAAGCATTACTTCCTTGCAACAGATGATGACTGCGACATTAGTTTCTACCAACACAAGGGTCTTACCTGTAAAGATGAAGCTCCGATTAAAGCGGATGGACAAGACTTTGGCTTTGCCTATATCTATGCGGGAGATCTCTAAGAATGAGTTCTTGCGTTGGAAGATTTGCGCCCACACCTTCTGGAAGAATGCATCTGGGCAACGTTTTCTCAGCTCTTATGGCTTGGGCCAGCGTTCGTTCCCAAAATGGCAGCCTTATTCTTCGCATTGAAGACTTGGATATTCGTGCTCATAATCCTCAACACACCTCCCTCCTCCTTGATGATTTACAGTGGTTGGGACTAACTTGGGACAAAGGTCCGTATTACCAAAGCAAGCGAACAGAGCTCTACCAAGAAGCTCTTTCAGATTTGAGGCAGCGGGGACTCTTGTATCCCTGCTTTTGCTCCCGAGCAGACTTACACGCTGCACAAGCTCCTCATGCAAGTGATGGCACGTATGTCTATGCAGGAACTTGCCGCAACCTCAGCCAATCTGAGCGTGAAGAGCTTTCAACCCATAAAATTCCAGCAACACGTATGCAAGTTCCTAATAAGATCTACACGTTTGAAGATAGGGTTTATGGTCCCACATCACAAAACCTTGCTGAATCGTGCGGAGACTTTATTGTTCAGCGTGCAGATGGCGTCTTTGCCTATCAGCTTGCCGTAGTAGTAGACGATGCTGATATGGGCATAACTGAAGTGGTCAGAGGATCAGATCTTCTTTCCTCAACTCCTAGGCAACTTTATTTGCAAGACATGCTTGGTCTTTCTCATCCCATATACGCTCACCTCCCCTTACTTGTTGCGCCTGATGGTAGACGACTTTCAAAACGCAATCATGATTTAGACCTTGGTGTCCTTAGATCCCAAGGAAAAACACCAGAAGAGATTCTTGGCTTTCTTGCTTATTGCGTTGGCCTCACAAAAGAGAATGAGCCTCTTTCTGCAGTACAAATTGCAAATCGTTTTGCTTGGGAGATACTTCGCGCTCACCGAAAAAACGTGGTTGTTGAGCATTTTTCACATGTTTTGTAAAATGTCTTATTGTGAGTGACGCCAGTTCGGGGTATCATTCTCAAGCACCCATTTTGGAGAGCTGACCGAGAGGCCGAAGGTGCTCGCCTGCTAAGCGAGTATGGGCCCCAAGCCCATCTGGGGTTCGAATCCCCAGCTCTCCGCCAGAATTTTCTGCTCGTTGCATCTCTGCAACGAGCTTTTTTCTTCTAAATATATTTAAATATGAAAATTCAGTGAAAAAAAAATGAGTACTAAAATTTATTTAACGGTAATCTTTTGCGAAAAGGAGTTTTTATGAACAACACAGTCAACGGTATTATGACGATTCTTGTTATGGTCGCAATCTATCAATTCGTAATTGCAAAACCAAAATACAGAGTTCGTTTGACTGATCCCATTACTTCTCGTTTTCAATATGTGCTGTCTATTGATGGAATTAATGACACATACCAATATACGGCTAGCTCAAAAGACGCTCTTGTTTTAAGAGAATTACCTCGTGCAGAAAAAATGCTTGCCGCTATGCCTGATCATACAAATGCGGTTATTGAGGTGAAACAAGGCTTTATTCCTTGGAAACATCTTAATCCAGAGGCATAACACTCATTTATCATTAAGTATTTTGATTTATGACTTGCATTTTCAACCAGAAAGTGGCATCCTATCTACTTGCACGCGGCGTTACCTCAGCTGGATAGAGGACCTGACTACGAATCAGGGCGTCATAGGTTCGAATCCTATACGCCGCACCACTTGAACTTAGGAGCTCCTTCGGGAGCTCTTTTTTATTATCTACCTGGTCTTAAAGCTACTTCACCGGAAGAGTTTGCATACAAATACTGATAAGAAATACCGGCTTCATCAAGCTCATCCATTACCTCAGCCATGCATGTTTCCGCCATGATGACCTCCAGATACTCTTGTGGACTTAAATCTTTTAAACCCACTCTACCTTGGTCTGAAATCCACTTTCTTAAAGTTGCAAATTGCTCTGATGCAATATGGATCTCTGAATAAAACTCCTTGTGGCCGAATCCAATTTTTGCTGCACTACCCTGAACAAACTGCCTTAATACAATTTCTTTCTGTACCTCTACCAGACCTTTCATAGCCACCTCTTTCTTCCTTTACTAATCTCAGTATAGCAAATTTATAGAACATATGTTCTATAAATCAGTAAAAGAAATGGTCTTCACAATTCACGAGAAGACCATTTCAGAGATTGAATCAATTTTGATTAAAAAGAGAAACTATTCTGGTCGAATAACCTCGATGCCACCCATGTAAGAACGGAGCGCCTCGGGCACGGTAACGGAGCCATCTGCGTTCTGATAATTCTCCATAATTGCAGCCATGGTACGGCCAACTG
>CAKARF010000071.1 GCA_916720465.1 uncultured Atopobium sp.
CCATACACATAAAAAGCCTCCCATTTCTTATGTCCAAGAAATGGGAGGCAGTTCATATGCGGGTGGTTATGATTTGGGTGACGTTGGAGCTGGCAGAACACACCTGTGTCGGATAATCTGCGCGTTTTTAGAAGGCCGACCACAGCAAAGTCAGATAATCTGTATATACAGAGCCAAAAACATAACTTACAGCCCTAAAAAACACAGCAAATGACGATAATCTGCGCAAAATGAGACTTTTGAGGGGTGATTTTGCAGATTAAGTGACTTTGCTGTGTTTTCAAAACGCCAAAAATAGGCCTCTAAAAAATTTATGCATACAGATGAATTCATCCTCATGAATATCCATGAGGATGAATATTTTTGGAACATGGTAGTTAAAACTTTGATATGTGATTTGCGAAACAAGAAAACCGATAGCAAACAGCACCTAAAACCTGCACCTGGAGCCAAATCCCATCGTTGTCCGCGCTCCGCCGCGCGCCGCTCGCCGGCCGCCGCAGCAATCCTACAGGTTTACGCGCACAACCTTGCGAACACCGGCGGCTTCGAGGGCTGCTACCTGCGAAATCGACGCGGATTCGTCCGTCATCAGCACGTCGATATCGGACGGGGATCCGTACTGGAAGCTGGAGTTGACTCCCAGCTTGCTCGAGTCGGCTAGGACAATGTGCTGCTCAGAGTGCTTTAGCATCAGCGAGTTCACGCGCATCTCGTTTGAAACCAGCGTAGTAAGGCCGCGCTCAGCAGAAATTCCCGAGCACCCCAAGATGCACTTCGCGGCGCGAATCTGGTTGATTGAAGCAAGCGCAAAATCGCCGGTCATGGACTTCTTAGCTGGTCGAACTTCTCCGCCCGTAACCAAAACGGTCATTGATGGGGGATAGTCAGCCGCCAGCACGCTACCGTTATTGGTAACCACGGTGATGTTCTCGGCGGTGATGAATTCCAGGACTTTAATAGCGGTTGAGCTGGTGTTAATGAAGACCGTGTCGCCGTCTTTAATCAGCTTGGCGGCAGCCTGAGCAAGCTTGAACTTCGCGGTGACCTGGTTAGAGCTGAGTCCTGTTGAGAGTGGGTCAAGCAGCGTGGCCATGCCATAGCTTCGAGAAATGAGGCCCTGAGCTTCAAGTTCATCGAGGTCGCGGCGAATGGTAAGCGAAGAAACTTCAAACCTATCAGCAAGGTCGCTGACGGAAACCTGGCGGTATTGTTCAAGAAGACTCATGATAGAGCTTCTACGCGATGCTACAAATGAACGACTTGTGGCCATGAATCCCCCAATAGAACTCAAACTGCTGATAAACCTACGAAAATAGTTGCAAACTTTTCAAACAACACACCTGGCGAGAAACCCGACTACTTGCAAATAGTTCGCGAGAAGATCGTAGAAAGCTCGCGAGAAGTACGTGCAAAAGAACAGTTTTCTGCGACAGAATTACGATATTTCCACAGTTAAAAGCCTTATATTTCTGAATATTATATAAGACATTTAACTAATTCAGTTTCGTGAAAAACATCGTACAAATTGATAGCGCCTTTTGAACGGTCCATGAACAATTGTGTAGATGTATTTCAGCGAATCTCAGTGTATCTTACCTTATCCTATGAACGTTTTGAATACTTAAACGGATATTTTTTAACGGTCAACGGTTTTTATGACGTAAATCTCTAAAGTGAGCATAGATAAGTATTGCTAAACTCCCAACATTAGCTATACTAACATTATCGATTCGATTGGTAAAACATTCTAAACGTTCAATAAATGGGGAAATTTGTTATACGGCAAGTCAGATGTCATATAAATTATTTATCTAATTGTTGAAGCGTTCAGAAGATCCAAGTTTTTTGTCATTAAGCGATGTGTTCTTGTGTGGTCTTGCTATAGTCCAACACAAGGAAAGATTCACAGCAGGCTACTGGAGAGGAGTGAATCGCATGTTACTTCGCGATATTTACGAGCAGAAGCACTATGCATTCGTAAAGACCCCTATGACGTGGGAAGAGTCTATTAGAGAGTGCTGCAAACCACTGGAGGCTGACGGAACAGCCAATCCAGAGTATGCAGACGACATTATCGAGTGCGTAAAGAAGTATGGTCCTTACATTGTTATCGTTCCAAATGTTGCAATGCCACACTCTACTGCTCGCATTGGTTCTAATGGCAAGACTGCTATTGGATTTATGCACGCTGATGTTCCTGTTAACTTCGAGGATGGCGACAATGAGAAGCAGGTTAAGACCTTCTTTACTCTGAGCGCAACCGATCAGGAAGCACATCTTAAGAATATGCAGATGCTCGTTCAGGTCCTTATGAATGAAGAGGTCCTTGAGCGCCTGAAGAATATTCAGTCTCCAGAAGAGCTCTTGGAGATTGACAAGCTTATCTCCGAGTAGGCTCGTTTTTCGCGCCCGTTGCGCCGGTCGCGCGCTCCGCGCCTGTGTGTGCTTTTGTGCCCATCTGGGCAGGTTATTGAGGATTTCCTTTTGTAGTGTGGGCTGCAGAAGGTACGTATGTAGGACCCAAACCTGCGTAACGTTCCCTTTGTTATTGATCCATTTGCTATCAAGAACCTTGACGCAGTTGTAGTAACTCACATTCACCAGGATCACATGTCCAAGGAGCTTGCGGCTCACGTTGTAAACAACAACATGACTACTACTGACGAGAATGGCAAAGAGATCCCAGTTCCCTTTATTGGTCCTAAGGATGCCGTTGACATTTGGGTTGGCTGGGGCGTTCCACGCGAGCAGTGCATTGTTGTCAAGCCTGGCGATCGTATCAAGGTTAAGGACATGGAGATCGTTGCATACGATTCCTTTGACCGCACCATCATCGTTACCACTACTGACACATCTGAAAACCGCCCAGACCTCTGGGGTAAGTGCCCAATGGACATGGACGAGAAGGCAGTTAACTACCTCTTTGTCACCCCTGGTGGAAACATCTATCACTCCGGCGACTCTCACTACTCCATTTACTTTGCTAAGCACGGTAAAGACATCGCTCAGGAGTTTGGCGGCGTAGACGTCTGCTTTGGCGCTTTTGGCTGTAACCCAATTGGTATCCAGGACAAGATGGAAGCAACCGATATGCTCCGCATGGCTGAGGCTCTTCAGTCCAAGGTTGTTATCCCAATTCACCACGACGTTTGGACTAACTTCCAGGCAGACGTCCAGGAGATCAAGGTTCTTTGGGAGATGCGTAAGGACCGTCTTGACTACAAGTTCCACCCATTCTTCTGGGAGGTCGGCGGCCACTACACCTATCCACAGGATAAGGACCGCTTTGCTTACCATCACGACCGTGGCTTCCATGATTGCTTCGATCACGAGCCAAACGTTCCATTCCGTAGCGTTCTCTAAGGAGCAGTCTCTATGATGCTTAAAGAGCTTCGCGATGAAGTGTATGAAGCAAATATGGACCTGCCAAAGCATGGCCTGGTAGTTTTTACCTGGGGTAATGCTTCTGGACTTGACCGTGAGCGTGGTCTGTTTGTTATCAAGCCATCGGGCGTTTCCTATGAGGAGCTGAGCCCAGAGAATCTGGTCAACTGCGACCTTGACGGCAACGTTGTCGAGGGTGAGCTGAACCCATCTTCCGATACTCCAACCCATGCATGTCTGTATCGTGCATGGGGCGATAAGATCGGCGGAATTGTTCATACTCACTCAACCCACGCTGTTTCTTGGGCACAGGCAGGACGCTCTATTCCTTGCTATGGCACCACACACGCAGATTATTTCTACGGAGACATTCCTTGCGTGCGCAGTCTTACCAAGGACGAGGTAGAAAGCGCCTATGAGCTTGAGACCGGCAACGTTATTGTTGAGGGCTTTGCTCATCTGGACCCAATTGCGGTTCCAGGAACGCTCCTTCACAACCACGGTCCTTTCTCTTGGGGTAAAGATGCAATGGCTGCTGTGTATCATGCAGTAGTTACCGAGGAGGTTGCTAAGATGGCAACGCTCACCGAGCTCAATAACCCTAAGGTTCAGGAGGCACCACAGTACCTTCAGGACAAGCACTACCTGCGTAAGCATGGTCCAAATGCCTACTACGGACAGGGTAATCACTAAAGCCTGTTCAGTGAGTAGAATCTGTTTCAGTCAGGCGGTCTTGTATAAGGCCGCCTGTTTTTAAAAGGAGAAGATATGTCCAAGTATTAGCTAGGACTTTACGAGAAGGCCACTCCAACTGATCTTTCTTGGGAAGAGCGCCTCAGCGTAGCAGGAGAGTCTGGCTTTGACTATGTTGAGATCTCCGTTGATGAGTCTGACGCTCGTCTTTCTCGCCTTGAGTGGACTGGTGAAGAGCGTGCGGCAGTCCGTCAGGCAATGGTAAACTCGGGCGTTCGTCTGGGTTCTATGTGCCTTTCTGGTCATCGTAAGTATCCTTTTGGCTCCCGCGATCAAGCAACTCGTGAGCGCAGCCTTGAGATTATGCAGAAGGCGCTTGACCTTGCAGGTGACCTGGGACTTCACACTATCTAGCTTGCTGGCTATGACGTGTACTATGAGGACGGCGCAGAGGATACGCGCAAATACTTTGAGGAGAATCTGGCAAAGGCTGTAGAAATGGCTGCTCAGGCGGGCATTGTTATGGGCTTTGAGACTATGGAGACTCCTTTTATGGATACGGTCGAGAAGGCCATGCACTATGTAAGCCTTATTAACAGCCCGTACCTTGGTGTGTATCCCGACGCTAGTAACCTGACTAATGCATCGTTTATTTACGGCAACACCGTTGCTGACGATATTGCTCGTGGCGCAGGTCATATCTTTGCAGCTCACCTTAAAGAGACTGTTGCTGGTGCGTATCGCGAGATCCCATTCTCTACGGGCACTACCGACTACGAGGGCGCTCTGTCGCAGCTTGTTCCTCAGGGTGTTAGGCGCTTTGTTGCAGAGATGTGGTACACCGGCAACGAGAACTGGAAGGAAGATCTTGTCTTTGCTTCCACCTACGTTCGCAGCAAAATTGATAAGGCGTTTGAGGGGTAAACGGCCTTATTGCACTTGTTTTGGGTTTCTCGCCACAGACGGTACATAAGAATCTGTACAATGT
>CAKARF010000072.1 GCA_916720465.1 uncultured Atopobium sp.
GAGATACCAGAAACAGCTGCTGCCTCAGGGTTTCCACCTACTGCATAGAGGTTCTTACCAAAGGTGGTCTTGTTCCAGATGAACCAAACAATAGCGATTGCTGCGATTGCCCACAAAATGATGGATGGGAATTTACCAATTCGTGGAATGATCATATCAGGAATGGAAGGCTCGATAGCGCCAAACGAAACACCCTTTGTTGCATAGGTAACAATACCAAAGATAATCAGCATGTTAGCCATGGTCGAGATGAATGGGTGCATCTTAAACTTAGCGGTAAAGAAGCCAGCAATACTGGTAAAGCAGGTGCACAGGACAATACAGGTAACCAGAGCCATGATGATTCTGACAGGAATTGGAACGCCAGTAAGATCAAACGTGATACCAAAGACCTGGCCGGTATTAATGCCCTGGTGCATGATGATGGTTGAAGCGGTCATGCCCATACCAACCATACGACCAATAGACAGGTCAGTACCAGTAAGCAGAATCAATCCAGCTACACCAAGAGCCAGGAACATTCGAGGCGATGCCTGCTGAAGAATGTTGATGACGTTGGAGTATGTCAAAAGCTGAGTGCCCTTGACTGCTGGGGTAATGATACAAAGGGCAATAAATACCAGGAGAATAACGATATACAGACCGTTCTGAAGCAAGAATGAACGGGTGTTAAAGGTGTACTTGTAGTTCTCCCACTTCTGAGCCTGAGACTCCAGTGGAGTGAACTTAGACATCCTGAGAAGGTCGATGAGGTGATACTCATGACTAAACGCGTTATGAGCACGGTCTTTGATGCGCTGAAGGTCCTTCTGATAGTTGACCTTAGCATCGAACTGACGGTTCTTATAGACGTACTTCTCGTCCTTGATTTCCTGAGCATCAGAAGTCTTGCTGACAGCCTCTTCGTGCTCCTTCTTGAGGCGCTCAAGAGCAGCAGCGTAATTCTGCTTAGCCTGCTCCTTCTCTACGACACAGCTTGCCTTAACTGGCTCAAGATACTCGCTCTTGTAGTGCTCCTTGAGATACGCCTCAGCCTCTGCAATAAGCTTGGAAACCTGAGCGCTGTTCTCGGACTCAACCTTCTTTGCAAGCTCCAGCTCAGCCTTGTAGCCCTCAATAAGCGTATTGCGCTCTTCGGCAGAGATAGACTTATCGCGCTTTGTTGACTCAATAGCGCTCAGTGTTGAAATTACTTTGTTGGTACCATTTGCGCGAAGCTCATCAATCTGAGCCTGAATGGAACCAATCTTCTGATCAATAGGCTTTAGCAGCTCTTTTTCCTGCTCGGCCGTCAGAACAGATCCACCTGTTTTTGGCATTTGTATCATCCTCTCCTACAGGTACTTTGCGCTGAGGCGCAGGAGTTCTTCTTGATTTGTCTCGTTGGTATTGACGATGCCCGAGAGTCTACCGTTGGACATAACGCCAATTCGGTTGGTAATTCCCAAAATCTCTGGCATCTCCGAAGAGACTACGATAATAGTGGTACCGCTCTTAGCCATATCAATAATGAGCTGGTAAATCTCATATTTAGCACCAACATCAATACCACGAGTAGGCTCGTCCATCAGGAAAACCTGAGGATAGCGCTCGAGCCATTTACCAAAAATGACCTTCTGCTGGTTGCCACCAGAAAGACTTGAAATCAAATCTGATGGACCCTGAGCCTTGGTATTCATAACCTTGAGCTCGTTGACGGTAGCCTTGGTCATCTTAGGATCAGAAAGGATTGGACCAGACTTGTACTGGTTCAAGTTTGCAATGGTTGTGTTAAACGTCAGGTCGCCCTTAAGGAACAGACCGTTTGCCTTACGCTCCTCGGTAATCATGGCAAAACCGTGATCCATTGCCTCTGCAGCTGCCGAGAAGTTCATAAGGTGTCCGTTGACGTAGACACGACCTGCTGCTCTGGTTCGTACACCAAAGATTGTCTCAAGAAGCTCAGTTCTACCAGCACCGACAAGACCATACAGACCAAAGATCTCGCCCTTCTTGACGTCAAAGGTGACGTCCTGAAGGTATGGCTCATATTTAGTTGAAAGGTGCTGAATAGAAAGATACGTCTTACCAGGAGTGTTAGTAACATCTGGGAAGCGATTCTCAAGTGAGCGGCCGACCATTGCGGAAATAAGTTCATTCATGTTGGTTTCATCAGAGCGCTTGGTCATAACAAGCTTACCGTCACGAAGAACTGAAATGTCGTCGCAAATCTCAAAGATCTCATCCATCTTGTGAGAGATGTAGACCAAAGAAATTCCCTGCTCTTTGAGCATATGAATCATCTCAAAGAGTTTCTCGACCTCTTGGGTCATAAGCGAAGAAGTAGGCTCATCAAGAACAATAATCTTAGCGTTGTAAGAAATTGCCTTTGCAATCTCGCACATCTGACGCTGAGATACTGACATGTTCTTCATAGGCTGTGTCAGGTCTACAGTCATACCAAGACGCCTGAAGAGCTCATTAGCTTCTTTTTTCATGCGTCCCTCGTCGACAACACCCATTGCATTAACGGGATAGCGACCAAGGAACAAGTTATCTACAACATTTCTATCAAGGCACTGGTTAAGCTCCTGGTGAACCATTGCGACGCCATTCTCAAGTGCGTCTTTTGGTCCGGAAAAATTAACCTCTTTGCCGTCAAGAAATATCTTGCCTTCATCTTTTTGATACGTACCAAACAGGCACTTCATCATGGTAGATTTGCCTGCGCCGTTCTCTCCCATAAGACCCATAACGGTTCCACGGCGTACGTTCATTGAAATGTGATCCAGAACGCGGTTACGTCCAAAGGACTTGCTCATTCCATCAATTGTTAGAACGATATCGTTTTCTGTATCTGCCATGTAATCACCCCTTATCTCGCTAAGTTATTGCGCTTATTCGCGAGAACACCGGAGGAGAGCAGGTGTCTCCCCTCCGGTATTGTTTCGTGCTATCGACTACTTAATTACTTAAGCAGCTGGGTATAGGAAGAACCGTTGTCGGTCTTAACCATGTTGAATGCAAATGCATCGTACTCGTCAGGGTTGCCAAGACGGTTGGTAATGTTGGACTCAGTCTGGCCATCGCCTGCGATGAACTCAACGTTGAGGTTGAGCAGTGGAGCGTACTTCTTGAGCAGTGGTACATAGGTTGAACCAAGGAAGTTGTCGCCAGAGTTGTAGGTGTTGAGCCAAACCTTCTTCTCTGGGTGCTTGTCTGCGCTCAGCTGAGCAGAAGCATCCTTGTAAGTAGTGGTTGCGTCAAGGTTGTCCTTATAGTTCTCAGCGGTAACTGCAAGATTGAGAGCGTAGTAAGAACGCTGCTCTGCAACATACTTGTAGTCCTTGGAGTCAATCTTGTTGCCAGCGTCGTCTGCGGACTCAATGCCGGTGTTGATGTCAGCGCCGTCAAGAGCGTTGCGGAGCAGACGGAGTGTCAGGTAAGCCTGGACATCTGGGTGCTGGGAAATGGTGCCTGCATAGCCGTCAGCAATAGCTGCAACAGCGTCAGAGTTAGCGTCGTAACCAAAGGTTGGGACCTTCTGAGCCTTGGACCATGCGTTGAAGATGGACATGCCCATACCGTCGTTGTTAGAAACAACAACATCAATCTGATCGCCGAAGGAAGAAGACCAAGCAGCAATTGCGTTACCAGCGGTTGCAGCATCCCATGTTGCACCAGCGGTGTTCTTCATCTCCTGAGAAGCAAGCTCACGGATGGTGTAGGACTTGCCGCCAACCTCAAGCTTACCGTCCTGGACAACAGAAGCGGAGCCGTCAGTGTTGGTGCCTACTGGATCAGAAATAATCTTGCCGTCCTTCTCAATGCCGGTACCAAGTGCCTTACGGACACCACGAGTACGAGCGATAGAGTCGTTGTGACCGATGTCACCAATTGCAAGAACGTAACCAATGATGCAATCCTTGTTACGATCAAGCTCAGCTGCGTGAGCTTTAATGTAATCAAGAACCATCTGGCCCTGGAGCTCTGCACCCTGAACTGCGTCAAAGCCGACGTAATAGGTATCCTTGTTGAAGTTAAGGGTGTTGGTATCAAGCTCACCGGTTGAGCTGTTGGAAGGCTGACGGTTGAAGAAGACAACAGGCTTATCCTTGTTCTCTACCTTTGCATCTTTAGCGCCTTCATCTTTTTTCTCGCTAGGAGCGCAAGCTGCAAGAACGCTAGATCCACCAACGCTAAGAACGCCCAGACCACAGAACTTTAGAAAACTGCGACGAGACACATCCATAGTAGTGACCTTTCTCATTTGTTATGCCTTTTGCATAACACTGACCTTAATGAGTACGTTAACAAATCTCATCACAGCTCTTTGTGAGATGTCGCTCAACGGTTGTAGAAATACCGTAAGCGTTATGTTTTGTACCTTTTACGGTATCAATTTTGAAATTTTTGAGGATAAATAAAGAAAAACCGGTCAAATGGCCAAAACATCGAGAAAATCGTCCTCTTCAAATCTGTGAATAAAATTCTGCTGGTAATACAAGAAAAACAGGACAGCACTTCATACAAAAAAGACCAGGCAATGCCTGGTCTTGAAAATTCTGGCTCCCCGAGCAGGATTTGAACCTGCGACACGCTGATTAACAGTCAGCTGCGCTACCGCTGCGCCATCGGGGAATATGTGTGCTTCTCAGCAGTGTTTAAGTATAGAGAGACATTCCAAACCATGCAAGCATTATTTAGAAAAAATTTAGCCAAATTCTTCTTGCACAATCTCCCGTATACCTAAACCAGGAAGCTACTCCTCCATATAGTCCTTAAGACGGCCGGACCTAGAAGGATGACGAAGCTTTGCCAAGGTCTTGGACTCAATCTGGCGAATACGCTCACGCGTAACACCAAACTCCTTGCCTACCTCTTCAAGGGTACGAGGGTGGCCATCCTCAAGACCAAAGCGGAACTTAATAACCTTACGCTCACGATCAGCAAGGCCGTCAAGAACCTGCTCAAGCTGCTCACGAAGCATTGAATCAGAAGCTGCATCTGGTGGAGCAACAGC
>CAKARF010000073.1 GCA_916720465.1 uncultured Atopobium sp.
AAGGTCTCAATAGAGTGGACCCGCCCACAAACTGTGAGCGGGTCATTGAGATCCATGTGAGTATCAGAACAAGACATGGACAAGAAATCCTTAGAGAGCGTCGTGGAAGGTACGAGAAATAACGTCGTCCTGCTGCTCTTTGGTAAGGGAGTTGAACTTAACAGCGTAACCAGAAACGCGAATGGTCAGCTGAGGATACTTCTCTGGGTGTGCCTGAGCATCAAGAAGAGTGTCCTTAGTAAAAACGTTAACGTTGAGGTGATGACCGCCCTTCTCGGCATAGCCATCAATCATGTTTACCAGGTTGTCAATCTGCTCGGAAGCTACTTCGTTGGACTGCATGTGTTTCTCCTTACGAGTTTGTTGGCGAGAAGAAACGTGTAGATAGATCTTCTCGCCAGGGCTTGTTATTTACGATCCTCAGCACCTTCAACTGCGGATGGGTCTGCCTCACAGGCGCAATCAATCTTGTTCTCAATCTGAATATTAAGATTCATATCAGAGAAGTCGATGTGCTCAAGGTCTAGCTCGCTACCGTGGAAGTAGACGTCAGAGCCTTTTCCAAGAGCGTTAGGAATGATTGAGAAGGTATTGGAAATACCGTCTTGTGCGTCGTTGAATGGAAGCTTAGCAACGGATGCCAGGGATGCAACAGCACCGTGAGTATCGCGGTGGTGCATTGGGTTAGCACCAGGAGCAAAAGGAACGCCCGCACGACGGCCATCAGGAGTGTTGCCGGTAGCCTTACCATATACAACGTTTGAGGTAATAGTCAGGATAGAAGTGGTTGGGACAGAATCACGGTAGGTGTGGTTCTGGCGAATCATGTTCATGAAGATCTCAACGATGTCATGAGCAATGGTGTCAACACGGTCATCATCGTTACCGTACTTAGGGAAGTCGCCCTCAGTGACGTAATCGGTAACAAGGCCGGTCTCATCGCGGACAACCCTTACCTTTGCGTACTTGATTGCAGAGAGGGAGTCAGCAACAACAGAAAGACCAGCGATGCCTGTTGCAAACCAGCGATGAACGTGTTCGTCGTGTAGAGCCATCTGGATGCGCTCGTAGCTGTACTTATCATGCATGTAGTGGATTGCATTAAGGGCGTTGACGTAAACGCCTGCAAGCCAGCGCATCATGTCCATATATTTGGAGAAGACATCGTCGTAATCAAGGTATTCGCCTTCAATTGCACGGTACTTAGGACCAATCTGCTCGCCGGTCTTCTCGTCACGGCCGCCATTGATTGCGTAAAGCAGGCATTTAGCAAGGTTGGCACGAGCGCCAAAGAACTGCATCTCTTTACCAACGCGCATGGAGCTGACGCAGCAAGCAATTGCGTAGTCATCACCATGATAGACACGCATAAGATCGTCATTTTCGTACTGAATGGAGCTGGTGGTAATAGAGATTTTTGCGCAGTAGCGCTTAAAGCCCTCTGGAAGCTTGGTAGACCACAGAACAGTCAGGTTAGGCTCTGGGCTGGTACCCATGTTTTCAAGGGTGCGAAGCCAGCGGAAGCAGGATTTGGTAACCATAGAGCGGCCATCAACGCCAATACCACCAATGGATTCAGTGACCCACTGAGGGTCTCCGGAGAAGAGCTCGTTGTACTCAGGAGTACGAGCAAACTTGACCATACGAAGCTTCATAACCAGGTGGTCAACAATCTCCTGAATCTCTGACTCAGTGAAGGTGCCACGAGCAAGATCGCGCTCTGCATAGATGTCCAGGAAGGTGGTGTTACGACCAATGGACATTGCAGCGCCATTCTGCTCTTTTACAGCAGCGAGGTAGCCCAGGTAGAGCCACTGAACAGCCTCTTTGAAGTTCTCTGCAGGACGGCTCAAATCAAAACCGTAAATCTCGCCAAGCTGCTTAAGCTCCTTGAGAGCACGAATCTGCTCAGAAAGCTCCTCGCGATGACGAATGGTCTTCTCGTCCATGATGGAGCCGGTACCGTTTTTCTGATTTGTCTTATCAGTGATAAGAGCGTCAACACCGTAGAGAGCAACACGACGATAATCGCCGATGATGCGGCCGCGACCATATGCGTCAGGCAGACCGGTAATGATGTGGGAGTGACGGCATTTACGCATGTCCTCGGTGTAGACATCAAAAACACCAGCGTTGTGAGTCTTGCGACGATAGGTGTAGAAGTCAACAATCTCTGGGTCAACTTCATAACCGTAGGCCTTGCATGCAGCCATTGCCATACGAACGCCGCCGTCTACCATCAGAGCGCGCTTGAGGGGCTTGTCAGTCTGGAGACCAACAATCTGCTCAAGTGGTTTGTCAATGTAGCCAGCCTCGTGGGAGGTGATAGTGGAAACCTTTTTGGTATCCATATCAAGTACGCCACCGTTTGCGGTCTCTTGTGCAAAGAGATCCATAACATCCGCCCAAAGCTTTGTAGTAGCCTCAGTTGGACCAGCGAGGAAGGAATCATCACCGTCATAAGGGGTGTAATTCTTCTGAATGAAGTCTCGGACATCAACAGCTCTTTGCCAGTTGCCACCGACAAAGCCGTCCCAAGCCTCCTGTGCTGGTGTTTCCTGCATAACATACTCCTTTTTTACACGGACAATGTATACGTCCGCGTTCATGCTGAGCGTGTTGAGTGGAGCATGGCCGCTCAGCAGTTTACAAATAACAATCTTGTGACTAATTTTGACAGCAGGTATGTCTTTGGACAAATGACGTCAAATATTAGTTGGGACCTCTAACTTTACCCAATATGTAGTGCTAAACAAGCGACAAATACGCAATATTTTGACAAGTTAGAAAAGGTTTACATTTGCGCAGGTCAGAAATTTGCTAAAAAGAAAGCTATATAAAAATTGTTGAGATTTAGTCACATTTATTACGACAGGTGTCTATTTCTTCTCAAAATGTCCACAAAAATGTTGTTATTCTTAGCTAGAGGGGAGGCTTCATGGATACTGTGGCATTAGAAAAACAACGCTTGCGAGAAGAACGTCTAGCAGCAAGAGAAACTCTTTCTGAGCAAGAGAGAGCCAGACTTGATGACTGCATTACTCAGAAACTTCTTGCGACCCCTGAATATGCAGAGACAGCTACTGTTTTAACGTATGTTTCTGTCTTATCTGAAGTTTCTACCAGGATGTTTATTGAGTGCGCACTACGCGATGGAAAAACGGTGGCGGTGCCTCGCTGTCTACCTGGACATCGTTTAGAGTTTGTTGCCATTGCTTCATTGGAACAGCTCGTAGCAGCACCTTTTAATTTACTTGAACCATCAAAAGACCTATCTGCTTTAACAGAAAGCCAGATGAACGATACGATTTGCATTGTTCCAGCACTTCTTGTTGATACAAAAGGATATCGACTAGGTTATGGCGCGGGATTTTATGACCGATTCTTGTCAACGTATTCTGGCAAGAAAATCTGCCTTGCCTACCAGCAAAATTTGAGTAAGACAAAGCTTCCTCATACTGAATTTGACGTTCCTGTAGATATGGTAATAACTGAATCAGCCGTGCTTACGTGTGCATAAAAAATCTGCTGCAACTTTGCCGCTAAAGCAGATCTGTGTTTCTCGCCAGATAGCTATGAGGAGCGACTTATGCTTCATCTTTGAGATGAGCCGCCATCAACTGGATTGCCTCTCTGTAGCTGTCAATTCCTCTGCCAGAAACTGTAGCAAAGCATGCATCTTTTATATAAGAAATGCGTCTAAAGTCTTCTCTGGTAGAGATGTCTGTGAGGTGAACCTCAATCATGGGAATTTGCACGGCAAGCGCGGCGTCGAGCAGGGCAACTGAGGTGTGCGTATAGGCCGCGGGGTTGATGATAATGCCATCATAGCTACCCAGTGCGTCCTGGATTGCATCAACTAAATCGCCCTCGTGGTTTGATTGATAGCAAACGCAATCAGAAAAACCTTGAGACTGAGCCTCCGCCTTACAGACTTCTATAAGGGTCCTGTAGTCAGCTTTTCCGTAAATCTCTGGTTCACGAATACCTAACATGTTGATATTTGGTCCATTAATGATGAGCAGGCGAGGGGCTTCAAGGTCATCCTCATAGTCATCCTCAAAGTTGTCTGCGTCTAAGTCAGAAACAAGGCTGTCAAAGTCTTTTTCGTTCTGCTCAAGAGTATTTTTTTGGGCAAGCAGAGAGATTAGCTCTTCTACTTCTTCATTGTTTTGAGCTGGGTTATCTGAGCGCTTCTCGTCTAACGAACAAAAAGTCTTTTCTGGCTCACCCAAAATGCAATTAAGGGCATCGTTTACCTGGCTAACAAGATTGGGACCAAAGACTACTTCAAGACCGTTTGATCCCTTTCCCACAATGCCAAGCACACCAGTGGCAGTGGCTAACTGTTCATGGTCGATAAGCGTCATATCATCAATAGAAAGACGAAGTCGCGTCATGCATACTTCGTTGTGCGTTAAGTTTTTTGAACCGCCTATTGCATTAAGAATCTCTCGAGCAATAGCATTGCTATCCATCGGATATCTCCCCAAATACGACCAAATATCAAACACTTAACTGTTTGATTGGACGTAGCATCCTTGAAGTTTTTGAATACAAACCTACGAGGATTAAGTATAGGGGCTTCAACGTGCCAAAATGACACGCCTCTTGTCCGTCCGGTGAACGGTTGAAAAATAACTGTAAACGTTTTCTGTTATTTAAATGCTGTAGAGAGAAGACCTTTGGCATCTGCTTCTGGGCTACCAAGGCAGGAAAAAGTTATATCAGCCCATGCTTCGTAGAGAGGCAATCGCTCTGCAGCAAGCTCTTGTATGCCAATGCTTTGTGAGAGTGGTCTTCCCGCAAGAGCCAATTGATCAAGGGGACGGGTTAGATAAACAAGCTTTCCGTTTTGACGGAGAAGCTGGTAGTTTGAAGGGGTGACAACTACACCGC
>CAKARF010000074.1 GCA_916720465.1 uncultured Atopobium sp.
GCAATAAGGTATGGCTTGGTGAACAAGAGGTTAGTTGCCTGATGTGTCCAAGGACCAAACCACGTTAAGGCAAGAGCTAAAAATACAAAGGCACTTGCAAGAACATAAAGTATGTAGCAAAAACGCTTGAAGCCGCTCATGGCACCTCCACTTTCTTTTATATAAACAGTTTAACCCCAATACCGGACAAAAAGAGAATATAAAAACTGCCTCCCGGCGGAAGGCAGTTTTTAGTCTTTATATACCGTTTACAAGAAACAAACTTAAGCGTTCTTCATAACAACAGAGCGGACAACTCCTGCTGCATCGTCGCAGGAATCCAAGACGGTCTCCATGCGGTCAAAAATACGAAGCCAAGCAACGGTGTGACGGCCAGGCATCTCGTCACGGAACAAGCGAGAGAGTGCGTTGTGGTAAATAAGATCGCCCTCGTCCTCAACGTGACCAACGGCAATGGCCTTCTCCATAACGGTAGAATCTTTCTTGTAATCGCTCAGAACGCTCAGCATCTCCTGGACCGTCTTGCATGCGCGAAGGGTAAGCTCAGCAAGCTGCATGGCCTCTTTACGAGTGTCGTCAACGTTAAAGAGGTCAAGACGCTCTGCAACAGAATTCATTCCGTCAACAATGTCATCAAGACGAAGAGCCAAATCTGAGATGTCCTCGCGCTCAAATGGAGTGACAAAGGAAGCGTAAAGCTCCTTCATAATGTGCTGGACCTTCTCGTCACACTCACGCTCATAGACCTTCATCTGAGGAATACGGGCAGCAGTCTCGGGATAGCCTTTCATAATGACTGCATACTCTTCAGCGGTTTCTACAATTTTGTCGCCAAACTCACGGAACATGGTGTAGAAGACGTCCTCTTTTGGCTTACCTAGCATGAATCCTCCAATAAATTGAGTGGTTCAATAGAACTCGTAAAAGACAGTAAAACGTGCTTAGAAAATCATCAGGAACAGTTTTGCAAAAAGAAAACCAATGAATCCGCAGCCAGGGAAGGTAAATACCCATGCTGCAACCATTTCTTTTGCAACGCCCCAGTTAACTGAACGAATATTTTTTGCAGCACCCGCGCCCATCATGGCGGTCATTTTTGTATGAGTTGTTGAAACAGGAAGACCGGTCAGTGTGGAAAGCAGCAAAGATGCAGATGCCGAGAAGGACGCGGCAAAGCCCTGATAACGCTCAAGCTTTACCATTTCCATTCCGACTTTTTTAATAATCTTTCTTCCGCCAATTGCAGTGCCGATAGACATAAGAGCAGCGCAGAGCACCTGCAGCCAAAGTGGAAACACATCTGCTCCAGCAGCTCCATGACCAGCAGAAAGCGCAATTGCAAGCATGGCAATGGACATGAACTTCTGGCCATCTTGTGCGCCATGCATAGCCGCAACAAATGCTGAGCCAACAACCTGCAAGTGACCAAACATCTCATCAGCTCGCTGTCGATCAACATTTACGCAAAGCTTATTAATTGCCTTAACAATGACCCAACCTGCGGCAAAACCCAGTGTGGTCGAGAAGAACAGTCCAATAAGAACCTTGCTCCACTCTGCCCAGTTGACAGCATTAAAGTCACCATGAATAGCAAGAGCAGCACCAGTAAGTCCTGCAATAAGGGCGTGTGACTCAGAAGTTGGAATACCTAAAGCCCAAGCTCCTACTGCCCAGGTAACAATACCAACGCAGCCTGCGGCCAGAGCAACAAGAGCCTCATGGTTGTTGCTACCAAAGTCAACCATGCCCAAGATAGTGTCTGCAACTGCAGTTGAAATGAGGCACATGGCCACCAAACCAACAAAATTGCATACAACGCTCATGATAATTGCATTGTTTACTTTGATTGAACGAGTTCCAACAGCCTCTGCAATAGCATTTGCTGCATCAGTTGCACCGTTTACAAAGATGCATCCAAAAACAAGGACAATGACGAGGGCCAAAAAAGGATTGGCGACCATCATCTCAAAAAAGTGTCCGAGGGTTATCATTCGGTACCTTTCAAACCACTTTCATAACGGGACAATGATAATCGAAATATCGTTCAATTATGTTTAAAACATTCGAATAGCTAAATCAGCGTAAGTTGTTTCTTACGCGATCCACTCCCACTTATGAAAATTACAAGCTGACCCAGGAGAGCTACCTAGTTGTCCCAAATGAGTTACTCAAAAATGCGCGCCTCATTACTAGGCAAGCTTTTTGATAATAGCTGCAGTAATACGAGCAGAACGCTCAGAAGCCTCGCGCTCAAACGTCAAATAATCAACGCTTGAAGTAGTGCCGGGCTTATCGGACATAAGTCTAATCACCACAAAAGGCGTGTGGTTAAGCCAAGCAACCTGAGCAATTGAAGCGCCCTCCATCTCACAACAATCAGCGCCAAATGTTGTGTAAATATGATCTGCGAGCTCTGATGAGCTTACAAACTGATCTCCTGAAACAACACGTCCAGAAATAACCTGCAGTTGAGGAGCTACTTCTTTGGCCGATGCAAGAGCGTGCTCAACAAGACCCTCATCTGCTGTAAACGAGAAGACCGGAAGACCTGGAATTTGACCAGCGGCAAAATTGAGAGGACCAACGTTCATATCGTGCTGAACTAAATCGGAAGAGATAACAATATCCCCTACCTGCAGCTCAGGGCTAAGAAGTCCTGCAATACCAGTATTAATCACATGCGTTACCGCAAATGTATCAATCAGAATCTGTGTGCATGCTGCGGCATTGACCTTGCCAATTCCTGACTGAACAACAACTACAGGAACTTCTCCCAAAAGGCCTTCAACAAACTGCATACGAGCCTGCTCATAGGTGCGCTCAATGGTCATCTGCTCTTTTAACAGCGCAACCTCGGGCTCCATGGCACCAATAATTCCAATTTTCATGTTAGGCTCCTACTCCTGCAAGCCAACTGGAACCAGCCAGGGCTCGTACAATTTTGTCTCGAACACTCATCTCATTTGCGTCATCTTTAATGTGTGCGTGAATAATAACGGTAATGCCAGCATCAGCAATGCTGGCAGCTTCAACCTCAATAGGGAACGTTCTATCAAGCTGAGAAGAAACGGCTTCTTGGATTGTCTCAATGATTTCTTGAGTTACTGCCTCTAAATCTGCTGATGGTTTAAGCACAATAGTTACAGGAACCTCGGTTACGTCCCACCTTGTACGATGTACAAGTACGGTTTTGTTGAGAACAGAATTAGGGATGATGTCCACTTTACCGCCACGGTCACGCACAATGGTGGAACGCCAGTTCATGTCAATAACCTCGCCAGAAACGTTTCCAATGCTTACCTGATCTCCCGGCTTAACCACGCCTCCCAGCATAAGGCCTAAGCCACCTACCAGGTTAGAAATAGTGTCCTGGAGACCAAAAGACAAGGCGATGGAGGTAACTCCCAAAGCGGTCACAAACGCCGTTGGCTGAATGCCAAAAACAGGCTGCAATACCGCGAGAATAGCAAACGCCCAGATGATTCCTCGGATTATGTTGACAAAGATAGATGCCGACGGCAGTTTAGATGAATCCAAAGCCTTTCTTGAGAGCTTTATTGCAAAATGCTCAATCAAGAACGCAATGAAGAACACAACTACAAAGGTGACTACCCTAAAAATAAAATCTTGTGGAGTGAGGCCCAAGATCAAGCCGTCATGCATCAACACCATGGCTATCCCTCAATTTTGACTATCGGAGCAAAGCCCTTCATGAGCTTCTTTGTCTTATTAGTGCGTGTAAACTTGACCTCAATGGTATCGCCCTGAACTGCTAAAACAACGCCTGGACCAAAGGTCTTGTGAGACACCTGGTCTCCCACAGCAAAACTTGCAGAAGCGCGCGTTGGGTCCTTTTGAATAGGAGTTGGACGTGGAGCCGAGGCGCCACCAGTAGAGCGCGTACGAGAACCAAAAACGTTTCCACCATAGACTTCTGAACCACGGCCAGAGCCAAAGGTGCCATGACGGTCTCCGCGCTTTGCCCAGCCAACACCAGAAAAGCCCGCGGAACCAACCCCAATAGCTTTAACGTGCTCCTGAGGAATCTCCCCCACAAAACGCGATACGGGATTTGCCTGAACAGAGCCATAGGTTCTTCTGGTAGACGCATACGTCAAATACAAGCGTTTGCGAGCACGCGTAATAGCAACGTAAGCAAGCCTGCGCTCTTCCTCTAGCTGAGCTGCTTCTGCCTCGTAATTTGCATGAGGAAAGATACCCTCCTCCATGCCAGCAACAAATACTGCTGGGAACTCCAGACCCTTTGCAGCATGAATGGTCATGAGCGTTACCGCAGAGGTAGAACCATCCAAGCTATCCAAGTCAGAGCGAAGCGCCAGCCATTCCATAAATGCCGGGAGCTTCTCTGCAGCAACCTGCGGATGTAGAGCTTCCTCCTGAGGTGCAGAATCTGGCTCAACAGCAACACCGGCAAGTGCGCCGGTAGTAGCATCAAAACCAGCTGCACTCAGCGAGGCAGCATCTTGCGCGTCAAGCGCTCCAGCTTCTCTGAGTTGCTGTAAGCTCTCAAGCGTTTCTTCAACATCATCGTGAGACTCGTCAAACTCTGCCGCAACGCCAAAGAACTCTCGAATGTTCTCGATACGTCCGTCAGCCTCAATGGTATGCTCAGCTTCAAGTGCACGAATAAGACCTGAGCGATCAATAATTGCTTCAACTACCTCATCAAGCTCACCGTCAATATGACGGCCGTGCTCAATAGCAGACGTGAACTCTACCAGCGCATTTCTCACCTTTGCGGTAAGAAGGCTCTCCTCCATCACACATGCTTCACATGCCGAGAAGAACGACAGGCCGTTATA
>CAKARF010000075.1 GCA_916720465.1 uncultured Atopobium sp.
AGGCAAGAGTCTCCTAACCTCATTCCTGAGCGAGACCTTGGTGCAATTCCAGTTCTTCAGGCTGAGCACTTGGGCATTGACTTTGGCGGCTTGACGGCTGTTAACGACTTCAACATTGCTCTTGGTCCTACCGAGATCTCCGGCATCATTGGTCCTAACGGTGCAGGTAAAACAACTGTCTTCAACCTGCTCACCAACGTCTACAAGCCAACACGCGGTACCGTCATGATTGACGGCTACGATCTGGCTGGTAAGAGCGTTGTTGAGGCAAACCACATGGGCATTGCTCGTACCTTCCAGAACATTCGCCTGTTCAACAACATGACTGTTATGGAGAACATTCAGGTTGGTCAGGGCAGTCACATGACATCGCATTTCTTTGAGGACGTCCTTCGTCTTCCAGCTCACTGGAAGCAGGAGAAAGAGAGCGCCGATAACGCTCGAGAGCTGCTCCGCATTTTTGGTATGGAGAACCTTGCAAATACCCTTGCAGGTAACCTGCCTTATGGTGCTCAGCGTAAGCTTGAGATTCTTCGTGCTCTGGCAACTCAGCCAAAGATTTTGCTGCTTGACGAGCCAGCTGCAGGTATGAACCCAGCAGAGACCGATGAGCTTATGGAGAATGTCCTTAAGATTCGTGACGACTTCAAGATTGCCGTTCTTCTCATCGAGCATGATATGAAGTTTGTTATGGGCATTTGCGAGGGCCTGGCCGTTCTTGATCACGGCAACATCATCGCAAAAGGTACGCCAGAAGAAGTTCAGAACAATCCTCGCGTTATCGAGGCTTATCTTGGAAAGCAGGAGGTGCGCTAATGGCCGCTGACACTACAAACACCCAGGCAGCTGGCGCAGGAAAGCCCCTGTTGTCCGTCAAGGACCTTAACGTTTCTTACGGCGCAATCCACGCAGTTCAGGGTATCTCTTTTGACATCCATGAGGGCGAGATCGTTACCCTTATTGGTGCAAACGGCGCAGGTAAATCAACTACACTGAACACCATTGCTGGTCTGGTAAGACCTGATTCTGGCACCATCACCCTTGACGAGAAAAACCTTGTAGGCCAGCGCGCACACAAGATTGTTGAGGCTGGTTTGGCGCTATGTCCTGAGGGCCGCCGTGTGTTTTCTCGCATGAGCGTTGCTGAAAACCTTGAGATGGGCGGCTATACGCAGCCTGATTCCGAAAACGCCAAGACCGTCAAGATGGTCTACGAGCATTTCCCACGTCTTCGTGAGCGCAAGAATCAGCTGGCAGGAACGCTGTCTGGTGGCGAGCAGCAGATGCTTGCCATGGGTCGTGCTCTGATGAGCAGACCAAAGCTTTTGATGCTTGACGAGCCTTCCATGGGTTTGGCTCCTATCCTGATCGAGGAGATCTTTCAGATTATTCGCCAGCTCGGCGATGCAGGAACTACCATTTTGCTGGTCGAGCAGAACGCTAATATGGCACTTAAGGTTGCTGACCGTGCATACGTTCTTGAGCTTGGTAAGGTTGCTAAGCATGGCACCGGCCAGGAGCTTCTCCACGACGATGACGTTCGCAAGGCTTACCTCGGCGCATAAACGCGACTTATGGTAAGCGTGACGCTGCGGTAAACGTGCTGCTACGGCAGACCGCGACACTGCGGTAAACGCGACTTAAACGACAACCCGGTTCCCACACAACGTAGGAGCCGGGTTTTGTTGTCATGTCTGAACAGTTTGCCTGAAAAGCGCACCATATCTGAGCTATTTGCCGGTTTTTCTCGCCAAGTCTGAGTAAATTTACTCAGACTTGATGTAGTTTTCAGGCTCGCAAAATTTGGAGTGGCGCAGCCTATCTTCACGCGCCTGATTTCTTCAAAGAATCTGTAACTTTTGCCTAAATACGTAAAAGAAACTGTGGATTTGCCTGATTTCATCAAAGAATCTGTGCCTCAAATACAGATTCTTTGCACTTTTTAGGCGCGTAATGTTGCAAAGTCGTACTTGGCGAGAAGAACGCGCCGTTGGCTCACCTGGCGAGAAACCCGCGCTGTCGCGTGGCGCGCCCTGCCGGCGTTAAATTTCGTCGAAAGTGTTGTGGTGTTGTTGACCGTCGTCCAAAGTGAGGACGGTACCCAGAAGTGCTGGCTCAAGAATCTGAATCCAGAGATCGCCTCTGACCTGCTTGGCATTCTCGGCAACAGCGCGAGCAGTAACAGGGGAGTCGCAGATGGCAACCATGGTGGAACCTGAGCCCGAGATAACAAAGGCGCATGCGCGAGCAAGCTTTGCTACCTGCTTAAGCTCCTCGTAATCGGGGATGAGCTCCTTGCGGTATGGCTCGTGAAGCTTGTCGTTGCAGGCTGCTGCCAGCAGTCCGCCGTTTCCTGTTTCAAGCGCGTGGGTGACAGCAACGGTACGTCCCATCTGGTAAACGGCCGTTTCAAGTGAGACTTCTTGTGGAACCACCTTACGGGCATCCTCAGTGTTAACCGTGTAGGGCGGTGCAATCGCAACAAAGGAAAGTCCGCGTGCTACAAGTCTTCTGGTGCAAATGGTATGCCCGCCCTCAACAAAAGACGAGGTCAAGCCACCATAAATAGCAGGAGCGACGTTGTCGGGATGGCCCTCAAAATGGCAGGCAAAGTCGAGCGCGCGCTCAGGATCCCAGCCGCTGTGAGATTCGGTCATCGCGGCCGCAATACCTGCAATAACGCAGGTAGAGCTTGAGCCAAGTCCGCCAGAAAGCGGAATAGGCGAGTCGATAGTAATGTGCTTGGGAGTGGGCTCTTCGCCCAGCTTTTCGCAGGCGCGAATATACGACGTCCACACAAGGTTGTCATCGTTTCTGAACTGCTCAGGGCAGCCGTCAATGATGAGCGTAGGGGACTCCCTAAACGTAATTTTTGCGCGCAGGTTAAACGCAAGACCCAGCGTATCGTAGCCGACGCCAATGTTTGCAGAGGTAGCAGGTACAGAAACGGTCAAGATAGTGTTGTCGAGCATGTAGAACCTGCTTTCTCAGAGTCTAACAAGCAAAAATGCGCTCGCATGCTTCAGAAACGTACGAAGCAAGCTGTTCCTTCTCGCGAACGTCAGTATGAATGATAACGTTATCATTCAGCAATGAAAGCTGGATTGGCGGATTAGTGCCCGTGATTTCGGCGAGCGTATGCATGCACGCGAAGTCATCCAGGCCAGCGGTCGAGTGGTCCAGCGCGGCAAGCACATCGGACGAGAACTTATAGGGGCTTGCAGTGGACAGACAAACGCGCACGTCGTTTGTCTGGCGAGAAACCCTGTCGAGCACGTGCTTTGCGACGGCTGTGTGAGGGTCAATCAGCACACGACAATTCTCCCAGGTAGAACGGATAGTTTCACGTGTCTGGTCGTCGGTGGCAAATCCGGCGTCAAAAGTCTGACGGATGGTATCCATGACCTGTGCAGGAACTGTGTAGATACCCTTTGTAACCAGCTGGTTCATCAGATAGCTGACAAGTTCGGTGTCTTTGCCGGACGCAAGATAGAGGAGTCGTTCAAGATTTGATGAAACCAGAATGTCCATCGATGGCGAGATCGTCTTTTCAAATGCACGTCTACGATCATAGACGCCGGTTTCCAAGAAATCGGTCAGCACCTTATTGCTGTTAGAAGCCACAATGAGGCGATCAACAGGAAGTCCCATTTCTTTTGCAAAGTAACCTGCAAGGACATCGCCAAAGTTGCCAGTTGGTACGCAGAATGTGACCTTTTGGCCCTGTGAAATGGCACCCTTGGCAACGAGCTGGGCATATGCGTCAAAGTAGTAGGTTACCTGTGGTGCCAAGCGACCAATATTGATGGAGTTCGCGCTGGAAAGAACGGTACCTTTGCCGGCAAGCTCCTGAGTCAAATCCTTGTTAGCAAAGATTGCCTTTGCAGCGTTTTGAGCGTCATCAAAGTTGCCCTCAACTGCGCAAACAGCAACGTTTGATCCCTTCTGGGTCACCATCTGCAGACGCTGAATGTCCGAGACTTTTCCCTCAGGATAAAAGACGGTGATGCCCATACCAGGAACATCTTTGAAGCCTTCAAGTGCAGCCTTACCAGTGTCTCCGGAGGTGGCGGTCACAATCATGATGTTTTTGCCCGCGACGCCTGCAGCACCCGCGACGCCTGCAGCACCCGCAGCACCTGCAGCACCTGCAGCGCCCACATCCTCGCGAGCAACACTCATTAGGCGGGGGAGCATCTGAAGTGCAACATCTTTGAAAGCCGACGTTGGACCGTGGAAGAGCTCCAGCAGCCAGTCTTCACCGGTAGCGGAAACAGGGGTGATAGCCTCGGTATCCCATTGAGCGCCATAAGCACCCTCAATACAGCGAGTCAGCTCTTCATCAGAGTAATCATCCAGCAGAGTAGAAAGCACGTCATAAGCGGTGGCCTTAAAGCCCTGAGTGCAAACCTTCGCAAGATCAAGGGGTTTCTCGCCAATAGAATCTTGGATGTAAAGGCCGCCGTCGGGAGCAATTCCCTGCAAAATGGCCTGCTTAGCCAAGACGTTATGGTCAGAGCTTCTTGTGCTGTGATATGCGACGGCCATGAAACCACCAATCTGTTGAATGTGCCGCGTGTTGAACGGGTCGCGCTGCGCGTGTTGAACGTATCGCGTTTCGCATGTTGTGCGTGCGCGTATGCGCGTTTTGCGTGTTGCGTTTCTATTATTTTAACAGTGAGAAGTAAATGTTGCTTGTAACATAGAATTGTTCATAGCATTATGAAGACGAGAAAAACTGTCGACCAGATTCTGTCTAGGTTTTTGGTAGTTTTTGTCTATGAGATTGTTATCAGTGCAGT
>CAKARF010000076.1 GCA_916720465.1 uncultured Atopobium sp.
TTGCGTGTCGCTTCTAGAAACACTTGGAAATGTATGTGTTCTTGGTTTTGGTAAGACCGGCGTCTCTGTCTGCACGTATTTGCTGCAGCAGCAAGAAGGTCGTGTGTCTTCCGTAACTCTTGTGGGCGGCGCAGATGCTACTGTTGGCGAGAAGATCCAAGAGCTTGCAGACTTAGGCGTACAGGTTCAATGCGGCTCCGATCAGGTTGAGGGCACCTTTGACCTGACTATTGCATCTCCTGGTATTCCAGATACCTCTGAGCTGTTCTTAAGTGCTAAGGCAGCGTCTAAGCAGATTATGGGTGAGCCAGAGTTTGCCTATCAAGAGAGCCCTTCACAGTGGATTGGCATTACCGGCACAAACGGTAAAACTACTACCACAAGCTTGACCACGTCTATCCTGCGGTATGCGGGTCTTGATGCAAGTGCTGTTGGCAATATTGGTCTAACTATTACGGACCAACTTGCAGAGAGAAAACCTAAGAGCTGGTTTGTAGCAGAGCTTTCAAGCTTCCAGCTTGCTACTACTCAAAAATTGCATCCTCACGTTGCGATGCTTTTAAACATTACGCCGGATCACCTTGAGTGGCATGGTTCGCTCGAGGCATACGCTGCAGCTAAAGAGAAGATTTTTGCCAACCTTGATGCAAATGACCTGGCAATTGTTTCTGACTTGGATGAGTTTTGTCAGGACGTGTCTTCTCGCCTTGAGGCTCGTGGTATTACCGTATGCCATCTTGCTCAGACAGATCCCGGTACACAAAACGCCGCCTTTGTACGCAATGGAGCGCTGGTAGTCCGGCTATCTGGTAAAGAGATGGAGCTTGTGGCAGCTGATGCACTCCACATTAGGGGAGCGCACAATGCACTCAACGCTCTTGCTGCAGCTGCATGTGGCTTGTTCCTGGGACTTGATATTGTTTCTATTAGGCATGCCCTGTTGGACTTTATGCCGCTTGAGCACAGAATTGAGCCAGTTGATACGGTTAATGGTGTTTTGTACGTTAACGATTCCAAAGCAACAAACACTGATTCAGTTGAAAAATCATTAACTTCGTTCCCAGGTAAAGACGTTATTTTGCTACTTGGTGGTCACGATAAGGGCACAGAGCTTGATGGGTTTGCTCAGAAGGTGTCCGCTACCTGTGCATACGCAATCTGCTTTGGAGAGGCAGGTCCTCGCTTTGCAGAGGCGCTTCGCCGCGTTTCTTGCAGCCATGCAGAAGTGGTAGAAGAGCCTCATATGCATGAAGCTTTTGACCGTGCGGTAGAGCTTGCTCACCCAGGTTCTGTAGTGCTTCTCTCACCAGCATGCTCCTCATTTGACGAGTTCACGGGCATGGCTCAGCGTGGTCGTGTCTTTAAACAGCTCGTGGCAGATCTTGCTCAAAAAGAGAGCGGTCGATAATGGCTACCAGCAGAAACAGAACAGGGGAGCGCGCGCAGCAATCACGTACTTCTCGCCAGAAATCTTCCGAGGGCTCGCAGGCTAAAGGCCGCTTTGGTGCTATTCCAGAGCGTTTTATGCAGCCTCGTCTGGTGCTTCTGGTATCAACGGCTATTCTGGTGTGCTTTGGCCTGGTAATGATTTATTCCGCATCCTCGATTTCTGCAATGACTTCTGAGGACATGGGCTATAACCCCTTCTACTACGTGCAGCGTCAGCTTGGCTTTGCTGCGGCAGGAGTTGCGTTAGCGTTTATTGTTTCTCGCATTGACTACCGCGCAGTAGTAAGAAACTTCCAGGTACCTATCTGGGTTGTGACCATTGGAATGCTGGCAATTATTTTTACTCCTATTGCTGGCGCTGATGCATATGGCGCAACCCGTTGGATTTCAATTGGACCGTTTTCTTTCCAGCCGTCTGAGTTTGCAAAGATTACCATCTTAATTTCTGTCTCGTATTTGGCTCAGCAGTACTTTATTGATCAGACCATAGATCAGATGGAGTTCTTTAAGAAGTTTGCTATTGCCGCGCTTGTGCCGCTGGTGCTTATCTTGGCTCAGCCAGATAAGGGCTCTACATTGATTATTGTGGGAACTCTTTTGGTTATTGGTTACCTTGCTGATGTTGACCGAAGAGTTTTGGCAACTATTGCTGTTGCTGGCTTTATTGGCTTTGCGTTCTTGTCTTTGAAAGATGATTATTCTCGCGCCCGCGTTGTAACCATGCTCAACCCTTGGGCTGATTATTACGGCGCAGGTTATCAGCTTGCTCAGGGTTTTTATGCCTTTGGTTCTGGCGGTATTTTTGGCGTTGGCTTTGGTTTTTCTCGCCAGAAATATTCGTATTTGCCTATGGCTCACAATGACTTTATTTTTGCAGTCATTGGAGAAGAGCTTGGCTTTATTGGTGTTTTAGGTCTTTTGGCTGTATTTGGCGCGCTGGTATGGGCGGGCTTTAAGATTGCTCGCTATGCGCCAGATTTGACCGGCAGGCTTATTGCCGCAGGTTGTACCTCAATGTTTATCATTCAGGCCTTTGTTAACATCGGTGGTGTTTTGGGCCTTTTACCTCTTTCTGGTAAGCCTCTGCCGTTTATCTCGTACGGCGGCTCAACTATCATGTCCAGTATCTTGATGGTTGGACTTTTGATGTCTGTTTCAAGGCAGTCAAGGCTTCCAGAAACCGAGTACGATAGGCAGCGTGCTTCTTGGAGCTTAGCCGAAGAGCAAGATACCTTTGATGCTCCAGGGTTTGCTGGTCTTACCATGGTTGATGGTGGGGTAGGAGTGGGCATGCCACTCCCACGTTCTTCTCGCCCTAAGAGCAGCGCTCAGAGCTCTGCCCGTCCTTCACGAGGCGTTTTGCGCTCAAGAGATGATGATGCCCCTCAAGGCCGTATTACAACAGACGCTTCCGGTAGGCGCAGAATTGATTTGGGGCCTTCTGCATCGGACAGGCTTCGTGGAAATAGCACCAGGCCTCGTCGATAGCTGATTTCTAGGAGATGGATTGCATGGCAGAACAGAAGAAACTCTCTGTTGCAATTGCTGCAGGTGGAACCGCAGGTCACATTAACCCAGCTCTGGCTCTAGCTGAGGAGCTTCGTGAGCGTGGTCACCGGGTTACGTTTTATGGTCAGCCCAATAAGCTTGAGGGTACGCTGGTGCCTGAGGCGGGATTTGAGCTGGTACCTATCCATGTCAACGGCTTTGATCGCAGGCGTCCTTGGACGCTTATAAACGCGGCATACAATCTTGAGCGCGCAAAGATGCAGCTCCACAAGCGTTTCAAAGAGCAGGGGGCTCCTGATGTTGCTATTGGCTTTGGAGCCTATGTTGAGCTGCCTTTGCTTCAACTTTGTGCTAAGTTGCACATCCCGTATTTGATTCATGAGCAGAACTCGGTAACCGGTCTTGCTAATCGCGTTTCTGCTGGTAAAGCTTCTAAGGTATGCATTGCCTTCCCAGAGGCTCGCAAGGCTTTTGAGGGACGCGTTAAAGCTCAGGACACCATTGTGGTCACCGGAAATCCCGTACGTAAGAGTGTTCTTTCTGCTGATAGAGCTACCTCTAGGCAAGAGCTGGGCATTGCAGACAATCAAACATTGCTGCTTATCTTTGGTGGCAGTCTGGGCGCACGTAGTATCAACGAGACTTTTGCTGCACTTAAGCAGGAGCTTCTTGCTCGTCCTAACCTTCGCATCATCCAGTCAACAGGTCAAAAGCTCTACGACGAGGTTGTCTCGCTTATGAAGCTTTCTGACGAGGAGGCTGCTCGCTGGGAGATTAAGCCCTACATCTCCAACATGGGCGCCATGCTTGCAGCGGCTGACCTGGTAGTTTCCCGCTCTGGAGCATCCTCTGTGGCTGAGATTGCAGCGCTTGAGCTCCCGAGCATTTTGGTGCCATATCCTTTGGCAACAGCAGATCACCAGACTACTAACGCGCATCTGTTGTCGGATGCGGGAGCAGCCATTCTGGTGCCAGATAACCAGGTGGGCACCACGACCTTCTCGACAGCTCTTTTTGATCTGGTAGACAACGCAGATCAGCGCAAAAAGCTTTCTGAGGCTGCTGCCACACTTGACCAGCGCAGTGCCGCATCTCTTGTGGCTGACGCTGTGGAAAGTGCCGTTTGTGGCGCATAAAACATTCGGTTTTGCGTTAGAGTAAACATGTCTTGGTATGTCCAGGACTCAAACGATAACAATACTTGGAAAGGCTCTCTTATGGCAGATTCCATGGGCGAGAAGACCATCTCGCGTGCACATTTTATTGGAATTGGTGGCGCTGGCATGAGCGGAATCGCTCTTGTTCTACACGAGCGTGGCTGCACTGTTACCGGCTCTGATCTAAAGAGCTCGCATTATGTTAGAGAGCTTGAAGATGCAGGTATTCAGGTGAGCATCGGTCACACCGCGTCTACCATTGACGCTGTGATGCCTGATGTCATTGTTACCTCTACGGCAATCCCAGAGACTAACCCAGAGGTTATTCGCGCACGTGAGCTTTCCATTCCTATTTGGCCTCGCGCTAAGATGCTCTCGTATCTCTCACGCGGCCTCAAGACTATTGCTGTTGCGGGCACTCACGGCAAGACCACCACGTCTTCCATGGTTGCCACCATGCTGGATAAGCTGGGCGCCGATCCATCATTTTTGATTGGCGGTGTTGTTGAGGGTTACGACACCAACGGCAAAAACGGTAACGGCCAGTACTTTGTCTGCGAGGCTGACGAGTCTGACGGTTCGTTTATGTTCCTTAACCCTAACGTGGTGGTAGTCACCAATATTGAGGCAGACCACCTTGA
>CAKARF010000077.1 GCA_916720465.1 uncultured Atopobium sp.
AGCTACCTGGTGATCATGGGCAAGTTTTTTGAGCGACGGAACAGCAAAGTCTGGAGTTCCCATAAAGACTACGCGCATGTCAACTCCTAATAGTCTGTTTGACCAGGACGAGCGCCAGAAGCCAGTGCCTCTTTGTACTCCTGCAATGTCTCCATACGAGCACCCGGTCCCAAGTGGTCAGGCATGGTTACGCCATTAATGTGGTCAATCTCATGCTGTAAACAGACGGCGAGAAGGTCACCTTCTGCCTCATAGCGCATAAGATCACCATCAAGGTTATATGCGTGAACGACAACGTGGCTTGGACGTGTAACAGGAACGGTAATGCCTGGGAACGAAAGGCAACCCTCTTCATATACACGAGACTCACCATCTGCAACTTTAATCTCTGGATTAATGAGCACAAAAGGGTTCTCTTGACCGTTTGGGTAATCAACATCGATGACTACCATGCGCTTCATGTAGCCAACCTGAGGGCCAGCAAGACCTACGCCGTCGGTGGCATACATAACTTTGAGCATATGCTCGGCCATCTTACGAACATCGTCGTTAATATCATCAATTTCTTCACACTTTTGGCTCAGACGAGGGTCTGGCCAAAGCACCATATCATCAACTTCAGAACTCATAACAATCCTTACATCATGTCGTAAGCATCAACATCTAATGTCATGTTGATACCCACTCTTTTATCAAGTGAAGCAGCACACTGAGAAAGAATTTCTCCCACCTGAGCATCTACGGGAGATTTTACTAAAATGTGTCTGCGGTACTTATCTTTTACCTTTGCTTTTACACAATCAGCAGGACCCAAAATCTCCCATCCGGATTGTGAATCTAACTTTGCATGCAGCGCCTCCGCCATCTGATCTGCTACGCGACGAACTTCTTTTTCTGAAACGCCCCAGAAAAGCACGTTAGACAAGCGCGAGAAGGGCGGATAAGCTCCTTCTCTTCTTTCTTTAAGCTCTGCGTCCAAAAACGGTCGTCTGTCATGCGTAACTACAGAAGCAATAGCAGGATGTGTTGACCAGTACGACTGGATGATGACCTTACCTGGCTTTTCTCCCCTGCCTGCACGACCAGCAACCTGCTCCAGCAAGTCAAAGGTTCTTTCGGCCGCTCTAAAATCTGGAAGTTTAAGCATCGTATCAGCGTTAATAACGCCAACTAAGGTTACGTCAGGAAAATCCAATCCCTTTGCAATCATCTGCGTACCAATGAGCACTGCTCCTGGAGTTGCGTCAAAAAGCTCAAGGAGTCGCTGGTGTTCGCCCTTTTTAGCCGTGGTATCAGCGTCCATACGAATAATTGGTGCATCGGCGCCAAGCAGCAGCTTGAGCTCGTCTTCTACGCGCTGCGTTCCCACGCCATAAGCCCCCATGTAATGGCTCCCACAGTTTGGGCATTTGCTGGAAGGATTGGGGTACGCGTGCTGAGACCATTGCCTACCGCAACTGTGACAAACCAGAGAATGCGTGCGCTCATGGTACGTGAGAGACGTAGAGCAATGCGGACACTCGGGCACACAACCACACTCGCGACACATCAAAAAGTTTGCAAATCCGCGACGATTAAGGAGTAGAACGCTTTTCTCGCCACGCTCTGTTGTTTCTTGCAGCGCAAGAGCAAGAGCTGCCGAGAAGACCGATCTGCCTCCGTTTTTGAACTGAGAAGCCATATCAACTACCTGGACCTGCGGAAGCACCGCCACGCCAGGCCTCTCGGTCATGGCGACGCGCGTCCAGTTAGTGCCACGCCAGCTACCTTGAGCTGTTCGATATAAGCTCTCAAGCGAAGGTGTTGCAGAGCCAAGCACCAGCGCGGCTCCACGCAAGCGCGCCATCTGAGCAGCGACTTCTCTTGCGTGATAGCGTGGGAGCGAATCTTGCTTGTATGAAGCCTCGTGTTCCTCGTCAATGATGTACAGTCCAGGGTTTTGGATGGGCGCAAACAGAGCAGATCGTGCACCTACTATCACGCGAGCCCTACCCTGTCTGATTAAATCCCACTGGTCAAAGCGCTCACCGAGGGAAAGCTTTGAGTGAAGAACGGCTACTTGCTCTCCAAAACGCGAACGGAATCGGCCAACTGTTTGTGCCGTAAGAGAAATCTCAGGGACAAGCACCACAGCACCCTTGCCGGCTACTAAGGTCTTCTCAATAGCAGAGAGATACACCTCGGTTTTACCTGAGCCTGTTACACCATCAATGAGCACAACATCGCCCTGAGCAGCAGTTTGTGCAGCCTCGATTGCTGCAAGAGCAGACTCTTGGCCCTCAGTAAGTTGCTGAGGACGAGGCGCTACGCCACTTGAAAGCGTGGTTCCCAGACCCTCCTGGCTTCCACGAATCTGGCGCTGGGTACGAACCTCAACGATGCCCTTTTTCTGCAGCGCAGTTACTGCACTGCGAGCTCCTGGGATTGTGGCCGAAAGCTCAGATAACCTCATGGCGCCTTGCGCCAGAGCCTCAAGCACCGATCGCTGCTTGCTTGCATTTGCCGCAGGCGTAAAGTTAGCTGCCTTTTCTGTCAACTCGACCCAGCGTTCGTCAACAGGACCGAACTTCTCACAAACAAGCTGCCAGGGTGATTCTGTATCTTTTCTGGTGACTTTAACCTTTTGGCCAGGTGCTAAAAAAGGATGCAATGCGTCTGCATAACTACAGGCGTATTCTTTGCTCATCCATTCTGCTACCTGTGCAGACTGCTCATCAAATGCTGAATCTGCTAGAACTTGTGTTATTGGAAGGACGCGAGAAACATCTAAACCTAAAGACACACGGTCTGAGACACCCACAATGTAGCCAACAACCTGCCTGTGAGAAAACGGCACCAAGACTGTTGTTCCTACAACCGCAGTCTCTTCCAAAGATTCTGGAATGGCGTAGTCAAACGTGCCAGAAAGAGCACGAGTTGGTATGTCTAAAACAACATGTGCAAAAGGCACGTTCTTGCCTCCTTAAAGCCGTGGTTGATGGTTTACATCAAATGTGTAACGAGCAACGTGTGGCTGACCAGCTTCTTCGACCTCAACACAAACAAATGCGCATTCAACCTTGGTAAATCCGCGTTGCATCAAGACGTAGGCGTAGAAATTTGCCTGCATCTGATGATGCGCGTAAATCTGAGCGACACTAAGGCCCTTATCGCCTGTTTTATAGTCAATTACCAGCGCATCTTTACTTCCCTTATTATAGGCGAGAAAATCGATGGCTCCTTCTACATAGTTCCCATATTCAGAATCAACCTGCAGCGTAAAGGGAGACTCCGCAATAACCACATCATGAGCAAGAGCTTCCTGCCTAATTGCAGAATTGCTCCACAGCTCAAGTGCTTGTTTGACTCGTGATACCGCGCGCTGAGGAACGCTGTTCTTCAAGCACAATCTATCAATCGTGTTGTCATCAACCTTAGACTGAGTCTCAACCATAATCTGAGCCAGCTCATGGAAGGCTGAACCGAGGCTTGTTGGATCTACTCCATCATCAACTAATGTGCCAGGCAACACAACGGAAGTCTCAGCCGCTGGTTGAAGGTTGTCCGCCTCATGCTCCTGACTTACTACCTGATGCTCTTCCTCAAGCGCCTTGTTATTCTCGCCCTTGAAATTCTCTGCCATTTGTTGGTGAGCGGAAGAATAACTAAAGAAGCCTTTTCTCTGGTCGTACGCAGTTTCTGCTGCAACGCTCAGCTCCACCTTCTCATAGAGGTCAAACGTTTCTTTAGCTTGAGGGTTTTTCTCTTCACTTGGGTTGCTATCAGAAGGTTCAGGCTTACCACCAAAAGGTTCAACCAACTCTAAACCTTCAACCTGAATTGGCTCATCCTTTTTGCCAGAGCCCTCAACCACGCGCATGCAACCAGCAAGATTTCCGCCATATTCAAACGGATGCTCACCAGCAGAAAGTGGAGGCTCTTCAAACAAGGCGTTTGTGATCTTGCGCGTATAACGAGGGCTAATTCCCTCTTTAGTAAGGTCGATGGTTGAAGTAAGAATGACTGCTTCGCGAGCGCGTGTGAGAGCAACATACAGACGGCGGTTCTGCTCCTGCTCTTCAAACTCATTCTCTTGTGTTTCCAGGAACATTCTCCACTCAAGAAGGTTCTTACACTCATCAAGACTTGTAGGAACCTCATGACAACCGTCATACAATTCCTTGAGTGATTTAGAGCTACTATAAAATGCAATCTGATATGAATCATCTTTTCTAACATGCAGAAATGGTTTACTGCCAGCGCCTTCCTTAGGGTCAGATACAGCTCCTACAACAGCAACAACAGGAAATTCCAATCCCTTAGAGGCGTGAATAGTCATAAAAGTTACGGCATTTTGAGTGCTGCAATGAAGCACTTTTGGAGATTCCTTGGCAGTGACACACCACTGACTAAATGCTCTTGCAACAGAAGCAACGCCAACGCTTAGGTCTGTTTGCAAACTATCAATCTGCTCGAGAGCCGCAAAGATATTTGCGATCTTTGACTGTCCTTCATTTCCCATCTTTTGAAGGCGAGAAATCCATCCGGCATCAAGAACTACTTTTTTAATAACGTCTGAAACTCTCTTATTTGAAAGGGAGTTACGGGCATTGCTCAACACCTCTAAAGCATTTTTGAGCTTTGGACTTATCTCAAAGGGTGAATTAAATACGTCATCTACCACTGACTCTGCAATATCTCTATTGGTAATCCTCTGACCATTTTCTCCAAAA
>CAKARF010000078.1 GCA_916720465.1 uncultured Atopobium sp.
CTTCTCGCTTAGGTTCAGAGTATCTTGATTTTATGGCAAACAAAGAGCGTGTTGTTGATCTTCTGTAAGACATAAAAAATGCACACTTCAGAATTATTTTCTGAAGTGTGCATAATTTTATTCTCTAAGAAAAACCTAGTAGTGAATGATAACTGGATCTCCGTCTTTGGCAACATCAAAGAGTTTCTGAGCGTTTTCATAGCTTAGGTTAATGCAGCCATGGCTACCACCAGTTTTGTAGATATTTCCACCAAATGCACTTCTCCATGGAGCGTTGTGGAAGCCAGCTTCTTGACCCTTTACGCCAAGCCAGAAATCAACCTTTGTATCCCATCCTGGACGACCTGACTCGTCGTTTGGTCCCAGGAGACGAGCGTCTCTAATGTGGCTGGTAATATACCAGACTCCTTCTGGAGTATTGTGATGTCCATCGGGGATGCCTGTTACTACATCGGCTTCCCAGAGAATTGTTCCATCATCACCATAAAGAACAGCATGCTGAGTGGTAAGGTCAACGTCAATATAACGACCGCCCCAGTCCTGCTCGCCCTGTTTAGTAAATGTATCGGCCGACTGTTTTGTAGGCAGCTCAATCTTTGTTGCCTGACCAGCGGATAGGCCATCAGAGATAGCTTTTACAGCGGCGTCATTATCAATAACCCAGCCATAAGCACCAGCGGCCTTTGTAGTGAATTCTTTTCCATCCCAGCGCTTATAGGTTCTTGAAGTTCCACGAGTGTCTACTGCAGGAGCAAGTGTCTCGTTGACCCATTTGGTAATGGCGTCTGTATCAAATGAAATAGAGAGATTCTCATCAAACTTAATCCAGCTAGCAATGGTGTCTTGATCAAGCTGATATGCAGCAGAATCACCCAGCATCAAATCAACTGCAGAAGCGACGTATGAATTAGCTGTCTTCAAGGCAGTATCAAGGTCTTCTGCACTTATGAGGCTTTCTGGGCCAAGCTGTACGGTAGTGCTTAGAGTATCAAAAGCGGTTTGCATGTCTTTATGGATACCCTCAAGCGAGAGCCTTGTAGCAATAGCATCGTCAGCAAAAATAAACTTTTTAGCAGAGCTATCGTAAGTGATGCCATTATTTTCAAGAGTATGAGTAGATTCTTTTGCTTGTTCAATTCTTTGGTTAAAAAGTGCATCTGCCTTGCTTGTATCGTACGAAGCGGTAGCGTGTGGGCTCAAGGACCTGCTACGATTAAGCTCCAGTGGCCACATCCAAGGATTCTGCTGGCTAATAGCATCGCGAGCATATCCTGCTGCGTCGTACTTCAAATCAATGTCAGAGGACTTGATGGTTAAATCTACGCCGTTTCCAGAGACTTGGACGGAGTAATTTGAGGCCTCGTTTGCTCTAGATGCCTGTAAATCTGAAGCTGGTTTTAAGGAGTAGTCCTTACCATAAATGCTGGTTTGAGGCATAAAGAAGAAGTTAAAGAAGATTGCTCCACCCACATACACAAGAGCGAGAATACCAACTAGCACAGCAGGTATCTTCCACCATTGATGTTTTTTGTGAACAACGGGAGTCTCTTCTTTTTCTCCAAGCTCTGCGCTATCAAGGGGAGCAATGACAGTTAAATCATCTGCCTGCTCTTCCGGCGCTTCCGCTGATTGTGAAGAGTCATTAAGCTGATTGGTTTTTACCTGCTCTTCACTGAGAGCAACGTACATATCAGTATCGCCAAGGCTTGGTACTGAGTCTTTAAGAGAAGGTGCTTTCTTTGTAGCTTCCTCTGAGGAAAGAGGTTGTAGGTTAGCGGTATGAGAAGCAGAGCTTTTTGCAAAGTGCTTAGCCAAGGAGCACTCCTTATAAAAATACGAAGTTACACAGCAAGAATCAGTGTGTTTTGACAAACAGACTTTCTGTAAATGAGTCAAAGACACATTTATTTAGTGTAGTGCATATTCACCACATATTTTATGGAACTTACGTGGAATTATTTTCCACAGGAGAAGAACAAAACTGGAGTAATATATACGACATTTAGAAATAATTATTTTTCAATTGTAGGTGGAGCAATAGCGTCTGCCGTCAACTAGAGTCAATAGTGCTGCACAAAAAAATTAGATGAATTTGTACTGCTCTTGCCTCAAGAGTGAGAGAATACTGTCTATCAAGAGGCGAGAGGTACGTTATTTATGGCAACTTATCCGGTTATTCATGTAGATTCATCTGACGACCATCGTCTTGATGTGTATGCTCGACTGACTGACAACCAGCTTCGTAATCGCCTTGATCCGTCCCGCGGTGTCATGATTTGTGAATCACATTTTGTGATTGAGACTGCGCTTGCTGCAGGTTGTAGGCCATTATCTTTTCTTGCAAATACTTCTCATACAGACAATATTTTGCAGATTGTCGAGAAGTTCCGTCCTCTGTCAGACAACACTCCTATTTTTATTCTTCCCGATGAGCAGCTCACACAGCTTATTGGCTACAAAATGAATAGAGGAGTGCTCTGCGCTATGAGAAGGCCTCAAGGAGTAGCGTTAGAAGAGATTCTTAGCGCCTCTAAGCATATTGCCGTTCTGGAAGATCTGGTTGACGTTAATAACGTAGGCGCAGTCTTTAGATCAGCGGCAGCTCTCAATGTAGACGCTGTTATCTTGACGGCTAAATGTGCCGACAACCTCTCAAGACGAGTTCTGCGCGTTTCTATGGGAACGGTCCTTAATGTGCCTTGGGCTCGTCTGGATGAAGAGACAACATCGCTAGATCTTATAGAAAAGCTTAAAGTTCATTCTTTTACTACGTGCGCCCTTGCGCTTACAGATTCTGCAGTATCTTTAAATAAAAAGCTGGTAGAAGGCAAAAAAGTCGCGCTGTTCTTTGGTAGTGAAGGCTATGGACTTGATAAGAAAACTATTGAGGCTTGTGACATTACTACCATCATTCCCATGTCACATCAGGTGGATTCTCTGAACGTTGCGGCGTCATCTGCTGTTGCTTTTTGGGAGCTCTTTGCTCGATAGCCTGGATAGAGCGCCTTTTATATACGGCGCAAGATTCATACGGTACAAAAAACGGCCATCTACAAGTGTAGGCGGCCGTTTAACTTTACTTATGAGAGAAAGTTACTCTGCTGAAGGAGTAGCGGAACCCTCTTCGTTGTTGTTCTCAACTACTGGTGCAAAGGTATTCTCACGCTTGAGGATATTCATGAACTCCTCGCCGGTGATTGTTTCCTTCTTCTGCAGGTAGTGAGCAATCTCATGCAGCTTGAAGCGGTTCTCTTTAAGCGTCTGGAGTGCGCGCTGGTGACCCTCTTCAACAATGCGCCTGACCTCAGCATCAATCTCTTCAGCTGTTGCCTCAGAGCAGGTGAGGGAAGAGCCACCACCAAGATAGCGGCTTTGCTGCTGACTGAGGGTGACCATGCCAAGTTTGTCAGACATGCCGTACTGCGTGACCATAGCGCGAGCAATAGCTGTTGCACGCTCAATATCGTTGGAAGCACCATTGGTCATCTCGCCAAAGATAAGCTCTTCAGCAGCGCGTCCACCACAGAGAACGGCAATCTCATCCATAGCTTGGCTCTTGCTCATCAGATAACGCTCATCATCCTCAACCTGCATGGTAAAGCCAAGAGCTCCACCAGTACGAGGAACAATGGTGATCTTGGTAACAGGAGCATCGTTTTTCTGGATGGCACCAACAATTGCATGGCCAGTCTCGTGATAGGCTACAACGTCCTTCTCGTGCTCAGAAAGAACAGTGTTCTTCTTCTTTGCGCCGGCAATAACAACGTCAACAGACTCAGCAAGGTCTTCGGTGGTAACACGACGACGACCAAAGCGAACAGCACGAAGAGCTGCCTCGTTGATGATGTTTGCGAGGTCTGCACCAGATGCGCCTGGTGTGGACTTAGCAATAATAGAGAGGTCAACGCCTGGCTCCATCTTTACATCATTGGCGTGAATCTGAAGAACTGCCTCACGACCCTTAAGGTCTGGAAGCTCAACAGGAATACGGCGGTCAAAACGGCCAGGACGCAGAAGTGCCTTGTCCAAGGTCTCAGGGCGGTTGGTTGCTGCAAGAACAACAATGCCCTTGTGGTTATCAAAGCCGTCCATCTCAGAGAGCAGCTGGTTTAAGGTTTGCTCACGCTCATCGTTGGAGTTGAGAGAAGCATCACGGCGCTTACCAACCGCATCAATCTCGTCAATAAAGATGATGCAAGGGGCCTTTTCATTTGCCTGCTTGAAGAGGTCGCGTACTTTTGCAGCACCGCGTCCAACAAACATCTCAACAAACTCAGAGCCAGCAATCTGGAAGAAAGGAACGCCAGCCTCACCAGCGACTGCCTTAGCAATGAGGGTCTTACCAGTACCTGGAGGGCCTACAAGCAAGGCGCCACGAGGACAGCGAGCGCCAATCTCTTTGTATTTATCAGGAGTCTTAAGGAAGCTGACAATCTCTTGCATAGATTCTTTAGCCTCTTCTTGACCGGCTACGTCTTTAAACGTAATGCCTGTGTCTTCTCCCTTAATTTCTTTAGCACTTGAGCGACCAAGATTGCCGCCAAGACCTCCAAAGCCGCCACCAAAGTTCATGGAAGGACCATCGTCACCCATGGCGCGTTTAAGGGATCGGTTGATAAAGTAGCCAATGCCCAAGAAGATGACAAGAGGGATTCCATACTGAATAAGGGCATAGAGCAGCATATTTGTAGAGTTGTCAGGAATAGAAG
>CAKARF010000079.1 GCA_916720465.1 uncultured Atopobium sp.
CTATAGTGGTCCCCTTCTGGGGCGAGAAAAACCTGTGTCTTGTGAGCAAGTCTTCTGAAACTCTTACTATGTAAAATACGGTCTCTATCACACTGATAACAGGTGCGGTACTGGTCGGGTTCCTCTGCAATCGCACGACCTTTACTTTGATCAGAAAAAGCCGCTTCAGGAGATAAGATTTGATGCTCGCGAGCTTCAAGATCTTCTCGTCTAATGGATAACATAGAACCTCCTTGTACCTGCATCTTTACCTCATAATAGCAGGATATAACTATCTAGCAAAAGAGGGCGACCGAAGCCGCCCTCTAGAGTTTGTTGCAGTGTGTCTAGAAGAAAACCTACTTAGTAGCAATCTTCTGTGGACCACCGTTAGCCTGAATCTTAGCCTGTGCTGCAGCAAGACGTGCAATTGGTACACGGTATGGTGAGCAGGAGACATAGTCAAGACCAAGGTTGTAGTACATGTGGATAGACTCTGGATCGCCACCAGTCTCACCGCAGACACCAATGGTGAGGTTAGGATTACCCTTACGGCCACCCTCAACGCCCATACGGACAAGCTCTGCGACACCCTTATCGAGGGTTGCAAATGGGTTGGTTTTAACAATCTTGCGCTCAAGATAGAGAGGCATGAACGCAGACTCAACGTCGTCACGAGAGAAGCCAAGGCAAGTCTGGGTGAGGTCGTTAGTACCGAAGGAGAAGAAGTCTGCGTGCTTAGCAATCTCCTCAGACATGATAGCTGCACGTGGGAGCTCGATCATGGTACCAACTGGGATGTTGAGTTCAACACCATACTCATCAGCAACCTGCTTGATGGTCTCCTCAACCTCTTCACGGACCTGGATGAGCTCCTCTTCGAAGCCAACCAAAGGAACCATGATCTCTGGGCGAGGGTCAAGACCAACGCGCTTGAGCTCTGCAGCTGCGCTTGCGATAGCACGAACCTGCATAACGTTGAGCTCTGGGTAGACAAGGCCAAGGCGGCAGCCACGGAGGCCGAGCATTGGGTTTGCCTCCTGGAAGGCGTCAAACTTAGCGAGAAGAGCACGCTTTGCAGCGGCGTCCTTACCCTGCTCCTCATCATGAGCAATCTCAACGTCAAGCTCACGTGGGGAATCAAGGAACTCATGCAGTGGTGGGTCAAGAAGACGGACAACAACGTCTTTGCCGTCCATTACCTTGAACATACCAAGGAAGTCACCCTTCTGAGCACGGCCAAGCTGCTCGATAGCAAGCTGCTTAACGTCCTCAGAGTCTGCAAGAATGAAGTCCTGAATGAGGTGCTTACGCTCACCAAGGAACATGTGCTCTGTACGGTCAAGACCAATTGCCTCAGCGCCGTTATCAACGGAAGTCTGAGCATCTGCTGGGTTATCAGCGTTTGCACGTACGCCAATGACGCGACCACGGGACTCGTCAAGACGGACCTCGTCTGCCCATGCAAGGATGGTCTGAAGATCACCAGAAAGCTCTGGCTGAACAAGCTCAACAGCACCAAGGATGACGTCACCAGTAGTACCGTCGATGGAGATAACATCGCCCTCGTTAACAACAAGGCCGGAATCAGCAACGGTGAAGCGCTTGTTAGCAGCATCAATGCGGAGTGTATCAACACCGCAGACGCAAGGAGCGCCCATACCACGAGCAATAACAGCAGCGTGGCTGGTCTTGCCGCCGTGGGAAGTCAGGATGCCCTCTGCAGCAACCATGCCGTGGAGGTCATCTGGAGTGGTCTCCCAGCGGACAAGAATACAAGGCTTGCCTGCCTCTGCAAAAGCCTCAGCGTCTGCAGAAGAGAAGACTGCAGCACCAACAGCTGCACCAGGAGAAGCGTTAAGACCCTTAGCAATGGTCTCGTACTCAGCGTTAGGATCAAACTGTGGGTGCAGAAGCTGATCGAGCTGCTCAGGAGCAACGCGAGAAACAGCCTGCTCCTTAGTAATACGACCCTCTTCATACATCTGAATTGCAACCTTAAGTGCAGAGAGAGCAGTACGCTTACCAACACGAGTCTGAAGCATCCAGAGCTTACCATTCTCAATGGTGAACTCGATGTCCATCATGTCTGCGTAGTGATCCTCAAGAATCTCAAAGACGTGGAAGAGCTCCTCGCCTGCCTCCTTGAGTGCAGGAACCTTAACGAGGTCTGCAATAGGCTCAGTATTACGAATACCAGCAACGACGTCCTCGCCCTGAGCGTTAATCAGGAAGTCACCGTAGCGCTCGTTAGTACCATCTGCAGGGTTACGAGTAAATGCAACGCCAGTTGCAGAAGTCTCACCCTTGTTACCAAAGACCATGACCTGAACGTTAACTGCAGTACCAAGCTCATCAGGAATCTTGTTCTGCTTGCGGTAAAGGATTGCGCGGTCATTCATCCAAGAACCAAAGACTGCCTGCTCAGCAAGGCGGAGCTGGAGGTAAGGATCAGATGGGAAGACAGCGTAGCCGTTCTTGGAGACCTCTGGGTGCTCCTTAACGTCAACGTTTGCAGCAAAGATGCCCTTGAACCAAGTTACAAGGTCACGAAGGTCATTTGCGTCCAGCTCTGTATCAAGCTTAACGCCCTTCTCGGCCTTCTTAGCAGCAATTGCATCCTCAAAGAGCTGTCCAGAGACGCCCATAACAACGCCAGAGAACATCTGAACAAAACGACGGTAAGAGTCCCAAGCAAAGCGCTCGTTACCAGTCTGCTTAATGAGACCCTGAACGGACTCATCGTTAAGACCAAGGTTAAGAACAGTGTCCATCATGCCAGGCATGGAGAATGGTGCACCAGAACGGACGGAGACAAGCAGTGGATCTTCTGCATCACCGAGCTTCTTGCCCATGCGCTCCTCAAGGGTAGCCATAGCTGCGTCAATCTCATCAGTGACGCCCTCAGGCCAGACGTTGCCGTTGTTGGAATAAGCAACGCAAGTTTGGCAAGTAATTGAGAATCCTGGAGGTACAGGCAGACCAATCTTAGACATCTCTGCAAGGTTTGCTCCCTTGCCACCAACAATCCACTTTGCCTCTTCTACGGATGCGCCAGCGACCTCAGTAACATCGTTACCGGCGTGGTCCTTTCCGAAGCTGTAAACGTGCTTCTCGGACATAACACTCCAAACTCTCAAACTGTCACACGCAAAGCGTGCACCAACACAATTGAACGCAAAGACATCAAACCAAACAAGTAGGTTCTGTCCTCACATTCATAGTATGTTACCAACCTACGCGATTCATCTGAACAAAATAACGGTGAGCGGTCAATATCGACCGTTCACAGAATGATTTACAAACTTATGGTTGCAAATTGTGAAATTCTCCATAAAGAAAATGAGCACCCAAAGTGGATGCTCATTTAACTTTTTGATATTTTGAGACGTCAGCACTCTCTTAGCGCGTAACTCCCTCAAAGAATGCGCCAATTGCATGACTTGGCTCTTCACCCGTAAGCGTAGAAATAACGTTTACTGCTGGTCCCAGAAGGTCAATAGATGGGATGAGGCGCTGATCAAGCTCACGACGAATCTCTCTTCTGAGAGAGCCATCTGCAAAGGTGTGGAAGACTGCACGAGGGCGATCCTCATCTTCATGCTCATTGAAATACGCGCGCACGTCTTCAACGCTATGAATATTTGGAACCCTTACGATCTCTACGGAATCATCGCCAAACTGAGCAGCAGCAGCCTTAACTACTGCAGCACCAGTCTCTCCGCGAGAGTCTGACAAAACATAGACGATAGGCAGACCATCACCAAGAGTGTTGTTGTCAATATCAAGTGTGCTCATGCTGTAACCCTTTCAGTCAAGTATTCAGAAAGATACAAACATTTACCTAATCTAAGCGTACCCTACTTCTTGCGAGAAAGCACACTAATATCGGCGACATTACTAAATACCTGGGCAAACTTGTTCAAAAGACGTAAACGATTTCGGCGAACGGTATCATTTTCATCCATGACAAGCACTTTGTCGAAGAAAATATCAATAGGCTCACGCAGTTGTGACAGTGCAGAAACAGCAGCAGCATAGTCTAAACCAGCAAGAGCGGAAGCCACCTGCTTCTGTCCTTCTTCACAAGCAGCGAGCAACGACTTCTCTGGCTCAGACAAAAGCTCTGTATCAATTTCTGTGCCAAGTGAAGCATCACTGAGGTGAGCTGCACGTGCATAAGCAGTAGCAAGGTCCTCAAAGAGCTCAGGCTCGTTCTGACGTGCCTCATCAAGCGCACGAGCGCGAAGAAGGAACTCATCAGGATTGATAACGCCAATTGCGCTAACAGCTTCAATAGCGTCTGCAGAGATCTTCTCATCCTTTGCAATAGATGCAAGGCGGCCAATAAAGTACTGCTCAACCTGAGACTGAACAGACTCGTCAACCACAAGACCCTGCTGGCGGTAGAGCTCCAGAGAGCTTGCAATGAGCTTCTTGAGGTCAAGGTTTGCCGTTGAACGGACCAGTGCAATAACACCAATAGCTGCACGACGAACAGCATAAGGATCGGAAGAGCCGGTTGGTGGCTCGTTGATAGCAAAGATGCCGCAGATGGTATCAAG
>CAKARF010000080.1 GCA_916720465.1 uncultured Atopobium sp.
ACTACCTCGCAGGCAAGCGTTCCCTCATCAGCAAGGCGTGCGGACTCTGGGCGAAGAACAATGCAGCACTCTTTACCCTTATCCAGGTGAGAACAGCCGCTGGCCTCAAACTCATGACCTTCAAAGCGGCAAAGTGCCGTCTCAGAATCAAGCTTATCTGCAATAGTTGCGTGCAGGAAGTTAGACTCACCGATGAAGTCTGCAACAAACTCATCTGCTGGGTGATAGTAAACCGTCTGTGGATCGCCAACCTGATCCACAACACCCTTTTTCATAATGATGATGTTGTCAGAAAGCGCCATTGCCTCTGACTGGTCATGTGTAACGTAGATAGCGGTGATGCCAGCCTCCTGCTGAATGCGGCGAATTTCGTTACGCATGTCAACGCGGAGCTTTGCGTCAAGGTTTGAAAGAGGCTCATCAAAGAGAAGAACGCTTGGCTCAATAACCAGAGCACGCGCCAAAGCAACACGCTGCTGCTGACCACCAGAAAGCTGGTTGGTCATGCGCTCTTCCATGCCTTCAAGTCCAACAAGACCCAGGATATGAAGGACCTTCTCGCGAATTACTGCCTTGTCCATTTTGCGGAGCTTGAGGCCATAGGCAACATTGTCAAAGATGTTGTAGTGAGGAAGCAGTGCATAGCTCTGGAACACCATTGCCGTATCGCGCTTGTTTGGAGTGAGCTCATCAATCTGCTCATCGCCGAGGAAAATCTTTCCCTCATCAGGGCTCTCAAAACCAGCAATCATGCGCAGGATGGTGGTCTTTCCGCAGCCAGAAGGGCCAAGCAGCGTTACAAACTCGCCAGGAGCAATAGTGATGTTAGCGTCTTGAACTGCGTAGAAGTCTTTTCCAGTCTTCTGATCCTGATAAATCTTGGAAATGTGCTCAAGGCGAACGCCTTTTTTCTCTGTAGCCATGTGTTACTCCTCCTTGAGTGCTCGGCTGGTGCCAAAGTGTTTGATGGCCCAATTCATAAGCAATACCGAGCCATAGGTAATAACAATCAGAATTGTTGCAAAGGCACAGGCCATACCATATGAACCCTTGCCCGCAAACTCATTGATCTGAACGGTAATGAGCAGGAACTCTGGTGTGACCAAGAGAATAACTGCAGAAATTGCGGTGATGGAACGAACAAACGCCGTTACCAAGCCCGACAAGAACGAGTCTTTAATCAGCGGTAGCGTAACAGTCATAAACACCGTAAAGCTGTCGGCGCCCATGTCATATGCGGACTCCTCGATTGATTTATCAATCTGTCGAAGCGCCGAGATACCCGAGCGGGTTCCTGTTGGAAGCGAACGTACGACAAAGACAATAATCAAGATAAGTCCTGTGCCATACAGGCCTTGCAAAAATCCTGTGTGCATGACACCGCTTGAGAAACCGCGAATGTAACCAACACCCAAAACCGTACCAGGAACTGCCATGGCCAGCATGGATACAGCTTCGATAAAGCCGCGACCACGGAAGCGACGTTTTACTACCAGATAGGAAATAATCATCGAGAGCAGAGCAGTGATTGGTGCCGCAATAAGCGAGAGCATAAACGAGTCACTAAACGCCTGCAGACCGTGATACTTGGTAAATACCTGCTCAAACCACTTTGTTGTTAACTCGTAATTAGAGCCCCAGGAACGGACAAACGAACCATAAGGAACGCAGAGGTACATGCCAATAACAAAGAGTGCTACCAGCGCGCAAAGGATAGTGAGCGGGATGCGAACAGAGTTGTCTGTAATAAGCATCCTAGCTCGTGTTGCTTTGCCTGAGAGCGTGGACGTACTCTTTGCTTCCAGTACAAACTTCTGAACAACAAACATAAGCAGCGTGATGGAAAGAAGAACAACAGCCATAGCAGCTGCACCCTGCTTGTCATACGCGCCGGTGATTTGCAGGTAGATGGTTGTTGCCAGGGTATCGTACGAACCACCAATAATCATTGGGTTAGCAAAGTCTGCGATTGACTCAATAAATGAGACGAGAAAAGCGTTGCCCAAGCCAGGCAAAATAAGAGGAAGCGTAACACTGGTAAATACCTTCCAGCGGCTTGCTCCCATGTCACGGGCTGCTTCTTCAAGAGATGGGTCAATGTTTTTAAGCAAGCCCTTAAGCATCATGTAGCACACAGGGAAGAACGACATAGTCTGGACAATAAAAATGCCCCAGAAGCCATAGATGTTGTTGTCAAAAATTCCTAAAAGACCGCGGGTAATCAGGCCTTTCTTGCCAAACATCATAATCATGGAAAGCGAGAGAACAAATGGTGGGGAAACAACAGGAAGCATGGAAACCACGCGGAAAAGGCCTGTCATAAATTTTGTACGAAGCTTTACGTACACTTCAACATAGGCAAACAGAAGGCCAATAATCGCTGATAAAATGCCTACTGCAAATCCAACCCTAAGGGTGTTGGTAATTGCATGGCTAAAGGAAGGCATGGCCAAGACGCGAGTAAAGACATCAAAGGTAACTCCGTTATCGGAGACTACAGAGTCAACCATAAGAATGGCAAGAGGATACAGAATAAAAAGGGTTAAGAAGGCGATAAGGACGACAATGGTCGTTATCAAAATTGGATCGCCAAGGAGCTTTTTTCGCTCAAGTTGAGCGCTCTGGGATTTTGCCATGCTGGTCCTAACTCTGAAACACTAAACCTATACGTAAAGCTTATGCGGAACTGGGTAGGCAGATCTCTGCCTACCCAGTATAATCTGCCGCTCAGATCTTGAGTAACAGCATTGTTTAGTTGCTTATCCGCGTGGTGTTTACTCGGTCTTAAAGCGGCTGTCTCCGCCACCAAGTGCCTGCATAACGTCCTTGACATACTGCTCGGTGTTTTTCTTAGCGTCTTCGAAGTTGTAGTCCATAACGTTATTTGGATCAAGACCGTACTCAGTTGCAATCTCAGGCTGCTTTGCGTTGTCAATTACCAAGAACTGATAAGAGCCGTTCTTCTGAGCAAGGTCAACGCATGCTGGTGAAAGTGCATACTCAATCCAGAGCTTAGCGGCGTTTGGATGTGCAGCACCCTTGAAGATTGCGGTTGCGCCAACCTCATATGATGCACCAGAGCTTGGAATCTGAAGACCAACATTCTCATGCTCTTGGTCAACAATCTGATAAATGCCGTCGTGGAGCATACCAATTCCGATGGTGCACTCACCGGCTCCAATAGCCTTGGAAGGACCAGAGCCACTCTTGGTGTACTGAGCAATGTTCTTATCAAGGTCAACAAGATACTGAATACCCTGATCGTGACCGTACTTCTGAATAACGGTGTTGATAATCAACTTTGCGGTACCAGCAGTATTGTAGTTGGAAGACCAAATAAGACCCTTATATTTAGGATTGATAAGATCCTTGTAGTCCTGAGGCACGTCGAGCTTAAGACGCTCAAGCTCTTCCTTATCGTACAGAATTCCCAAAATACCCTTATAAATTCCGTACCAGTCCTTATTTGTGCTCTTGAACTTATCAGAAATAAGGTGAGACGCATTCTTTGGCTCGTACTGCTCAAGAAGACCCTTTGAGGAGCTGACATTGTAAGGATCGGTTGTTCCGCCGAACCAAACATCTGCTGATGGATGACCGTTCTCTTCCTCAATCTTTGCAGCAACCTCGCCAGTTGACAGGCGCTGTGCCTGAACATCAATACCATACAGACTCTTGAAGTTGGCGCAAACTGCGTTTAGATATTCCTCTTCGCAGGAGCCGTAAACAATAAGCTTACCTTCTTCTTTTGCAGCCTTTACTAGCTCTTCTGGAGCACCAACAGTGTCTGTAGAGTTGGTGTCAGATTCTTTCTTCTCACCAGCGTCTGAATCAGACTTTTTGCAGGCAGTGATACCCAAACCTGCTACAACTGCACTTACACCAAAAAAGTTACGACGCGTAAGATTTGACATAAGAACTCTTTTCTCTCCTTGTGGTTTTCCACAGTGCCAATGAAAAGAACATACTCTTGTGTAAATCCTACTCATGTTTGTTGTAAAAACAGGTAACTATTCGATAAGTGGGTAAAAATAACGGTCATCGGTATGTTTTATGGCGCAACCGCGTCTTTTGCGTCTTTCATGAGTGCTATTTTGAAAAATAACTAGCAAAAAAAGGCCAGGGACAAAATCCCTGGCCTTGAACATTTGGTGGAGAATAGGGGGATCGAACCCCTGACCTCAGGCTTGCAAAGCCCGCGCTCTCCCAGCTGAGCTAATTCCCCGTACTGACTTCTGGTTGGGCCCAGAAGGTTTTAATAATCACCCCAACGGCGACTCGGCTAACGTTGGGGTGACTATTGTCACATAAAGTGGTGGGCCTGACAAGGTTTGAACTTGTGACCTCCCGGTTATCAGCCGGACGCTCTGACCAACTGAGCTACAGGCCCAACGCAGGGAAAAATAATACCTCCATACTTCTCGTAGGTCAACACTTTTTTTGTTTTGTTTTAAAGTTTCTTGAAATTGGGTATGAA
>CAKARF010000081.1 GCA_916720465.1 uncultured Atopobium sp.
CTCATAAGTACCTCCTGTTAAACAGCAAAACGCTGTACGTAATCATACCGCAATAGGTGCGTTTATCGAACGGGCTTTGAACGAGGAACGTTAATCATGTTCCAATCGTCTGGAACGTCGGTGACCTCGGAGTCATCGGTTGCGTCCTCGGCGGCTGTTGCCTCGGCGAGCTCAGTTGCGATGGCCTCGTCGGCAGGTGCGGCTGCGGGCTCGGCGACATCTGCGGGCGCAACCGCGTCCTCGTCAGTTGCGTCGATGCCTACGACCTCGGCGTTGTTCTCCTCAGCGTCTGCAACCTCAGCCTCAACTGCATCAGCGGCTGCGGCGTCAGCGACGTCCTCGGAGGAGTTGTCGGCAGCGTAATCCTCTGCATCTACGCTCTCTGCCTGGGGTGCAGCGTCCGCCTCAGGTTCCGCGGAGTCTGCGAGCTCATCGGTCTTCTCGCCGTCAAGGCTCTGGATGAGCGCAACGAGGCCAGAGACGATTGCATTGATGTCTGGGTCGGCGTCCTCCTGGTTGCCATATGCCCAGTTAAGGAGCCATACAGCACTGGAAAGCGAGGCTGCAATCAGCACGTCATCTGGACATGCGAGGATGATCTCGTAGAGGCCGCGGCGCGAATCTACCAGGGAAGTCTTGCCCGAAGCAACGTCTCCCGCGAGGTTGGTCAGGGCCAGAAGCTCGACGGTCACGTGCTCAAGCAGGTGCGCAACCTCGGTGTCCTTGGCAACAAGGCCAAAGCGAGCGTCGGCGTCACCCAAGCACAGGTGCTCGGAAAGACCTGGCAAAAGCTCAAGTACGCGCTCGGTTGCCTCAGCGTTTTCTGAGGTCAAACGTGGCGCTTTAGCCGAAAACTCAACGGTGGCGGTCAAGTTTTTGGGTCCTACCACAACTTTTTTGATAGAAATCAACTGCGCCATTTCAACCTCTTTCTATTGATTCACTCTATTGTAATCATTCTTTTAGTTATTCATTTTCTGATGTGTCAGAGTTTTCTCCGGCTGGCTCAGATTCACCATCTACCTGTGGTTCTGGCGCAATTACGCGCAGCAAAGAAAGACGACGGCGACGCATCGACTGCACGCGGAACATGTAGCCATCCTTCTCAAACACCTCGCCCGGACGAGGCAGATGACCAGCCAAATCAAGCACAAAGCCCGCGATAGTCTCATACTCCTCGGACTCCCCTACCGGCCAGCCAAGTTCATTCGCATCATTGAGCGAGAAACGACCATCTACCAGCCACTCTCTATCAGAGAGCTGCGTCAGGTACTTGTTGTCCGGATCAAACTCATCCTCAATCTCGCCGACAATCTCCTCGACGATGTCCTCGATGGTGATGACGCCGGCAGTTCCGCCGTACTCGTCAACTGCGATAACCATCTGGTCACGACTTGTCTGCATCTCGGTGAGCAGCGGAATGATGTCTTTGGTATCAGGCACGTAGTCCGCGGAACGCACGAAGCGCGCGATCTTCTCGTCACTGGCGTGCTGATCAAGCACTGGCTCCAGCAAATCTTTGATGTGAGCGATGCCCACGATGCGATCGATATTCTCGTGGTAGATAGGGATGCGCGAGAAACCCGTCTGGCGCATGACGCGAAGGACCTCGCTGATAGTTGCGGTATCCTCCATGGCGGTCATGTCGACGCGCGGGACCATAACCTCGCGGACAACGGTGTCGCCCATCTCGATGACCTCGTGGATCATAGATTTTTCTTCTTCGGAGAGGTCCTCGGAATCCTTGACGATGTAGCGGAGCTCTTCCTCGGTAACCTCTTGGTGGTCGTTGGTTGTGTCAATACCCATGAGCGTGGTAACCGCATCTGCCGAAGCAGACGTGATAAACACGAGTGGGCGCACAATCTGCATGAACGCCTTCATGGGGCCAACGACTGCTTTGGCCACTGCTTCGGAGTTTGCTAGGCCGATGCTCTTTGGAACCAGCTCGCCGATAACCACGGAAAAGAAGGAAACAATCAGCGTAATAGCCACGACAGCCAAAGGAAGCGCCAGGTCAGCGTGGACACCAATGTTGACCAGCCAAGCGCCGAATGGCTCGGAAAGACTTGTTGCCGCAAATGCCGAAGACGCAAAGCCTACCAGGGTAATCGCAACCTGGATTGTTGCGAGAAAATAACCACGATCAGCTGCGATATCAATGACCAGCTGGGCCTTGAGATCGCCCTCGTCCACGTCCGCCTCAAGCGCGCTGCGATGAGCGTTGACAATAGCCATCTCGGCCGCAGAAAAAAAGCCGTTTACCAGGGTAAGCAGCAGAGTTATTCCAATACTTAACGCAATGTCCATCGAGTGTATGGGCACCTACCTCTTCGAAGTTACTTTTTGTGTAGTCTATTGTACTCTAACGCGCTCTACCTTGTAGTCTTCAGGAATTTGACACAGTCTCGCCATGAAATGCTGGCTGTACGCGTGACCGCACGCCGGCTGTGCGAGTGAGCGCGACTCGGTCGGATGCGGCATGATGGCACCAACTATACGTGCGGCGTGCTTTTCCCGTAACGCAAATCGCTTTTCCCGCGATTTGACCGCCATTTTAATAGCGCAGTTCCCTATTTTTCTGCGTTAATTCCGATTAACAAGCAGCTCCCAATATTTGATGCAAGATTTTGAATAACTTACCTAAATAATTCACCTATATGAATACGTAACATTTACGCCTAGAATTATGTGCCCAAAACGGTAAAAAATGCGTTTAGTTGGGGTTGAAAGTTAAAAATTTGCCAAAATAACCCCAACTAAGACGATTTTTTACCGTGCTGAAAATTTTTATCAGGGCAAACGCTATATGCAGAAATGTGTATTCCCCAACTAAACGGCTTTTTTACCACTTCAAGGTCAATTCGGGATCACTTGCATCATTTTTGGTCACTTCTGGATCACTTGCATCATTCCTATCCGCTTAGCTCGCTGAACAGCAAAAGGCCCTCACATTCGACTGAATGTGAGGGCCTTGGTCTTGCTAAATTTACCGCTAGATTAGAGCTGCTTGCCAGCCTCGACAAGGTCTTTGACCTGCGCACGAACGGCGTCCAGGTCCTCGTCAGAAGGAATCCAGCCGATAGCGTGGACAGGCAGCGGCATAGTGAACTCTGCTGCCTCAAGCTCGGCCTGGACCATCTTTGGTCCAAGTGGAGCCCAGCCGTAAGAACCAAACGCAAAACCAATACGGTGGTCGTTCTTTGGAGACAGGCCGCTCATATAGGTCAGGAACGCAGAAACGTTTGGCAAGAACTTAGAGTTCAGCGTAGGCGAACCGACGCAGACATACTTGGAATCCAGGAAGTGGTACATGACGTTGGAGATGTGAGTCTCTTTGAGGTCGATGAGCTGGGCAGGAATGCCTTCAGCCAAGAAACCGTCCAGGAGAGCATGAGCCATCTTGTCGGTTGAACCCCACATGGAGTCGTACACAACCAGGGCCTTCTCCTCAAGCTTGCCGGTAGTCCACTCCTCGTACTTGGAGATGATGTCGGCAATGTGGGAGCGCCATGCAACGCCGTGAGCTGGGGCGATAATATCGATGTTCTCCAGACCAATGCCCTTAACTGCGGTAACAGCAGAGTCAGCCTGACGACCGTAAGGGAGAACGATGTTTGCGTAGTACTTACGAGCCTGCTTCATGACCTCGCAGTAGTCGGACTCGTCCTCAAAGCGGGTGCTTGAAGCGTAGTGCTGACCAAATGCGTCGTTGGAGAAGAGGATCTTATCGTAGTCGGAATAGGTGACCATGTTATCTGGCCAGTGGACCATTGGGGTCTGCACGAAGGTCAGGGTGCGCTTACCAATGTTGAGCGTATCGCCCGTCTTTACGCCGTTGACGTTGATATTCTCGCCATAGAAAGCCTTGAGCTCCTTGACGCCCTGAGGCGCACTTGCGTAGACCTCGGCGTTTGGCGCGAGCTCCAGAATGCGAGGAACGCTGCCGGAGTGGTCCATCTCAATGTGATTGCAGATCAGAACGTCAATCTTTGCTGGATCGATGATGCTCTTAATGCGCTCGACCAGCTCCTCGGAGAATGGACGCTTGACGGTGTCAATGAGCGTGACCTTCTCGTCCAGGATAAGGTATGCATTGTAGGTAATGCCCTGCTCAGTGGTGTAGCCGTGGAACTCGCGAGCGTTCCAGTCAAGGGCGCCTACAAAGTAGACATCGGGTTTAATTTCGACAGAACTAAGCATGTGTCCTCCAAAGACCACAGTGCGAAAATTTGACACTACAAGAATATCATTTGCCGGCTGGTGAGTGTATGTTCACGTAAACTTTCCAGAAGTTATCCGAATCTAAATTCTTTCCGTGCTGGAATCTAGATTTTCACTTTGTCCGAATCTAAATATTTTCCTTGCTGTTATGTTCTTTTGACAGTGCTAACATAAATTACATAGGTCTAAAACGTATCCGGAGAGGGGAACCTATGAAAATGCTACGCGCAATGCGTGAGCC